>CBDVBS010000325.1:0-4856 GCA_965372275.1 uncultured bacterium
AAGAAACTTGAAGCTAAAGAGAGGGACACCACGAGGAAGAGCGCTCGCTCAAGACGCGGGAGCCGACGACGTCCCAGGAAGGATAGCGTCGATGTGAAGAAGGGGCCGGTTGGGGATCTATCTAAAGATGAAGAAGGAACTCCTCTCAGGGAAGAGGATTCAATGCAGCGCCCAAAGGGTCCGGTGGAGAAATCCAAGTCGGTTGTGATTGAGATACCCAGGGCGAAAAAAGCTGCCGAGGGGGGAAAGGGGAAAGAGCCGGGCAGGAAAGAATTGGGCAGGAAGGAACCTAAACAAAAGCCCAAACCGAAGGAACCCAAGAAAACCGAACCCCCGGCAAAGGAATTACCGAAGATAGATAAGCCGAATGTCAGGACGTTGCCTAAGTCCGATTCGCCACATAAGTTCGCCGTCAACATCGACCAGCGGGTCGGCATATTTGTTGATGTACAGAACCTGTTCTACACCGCCAAGTACAAATACAACCGCAAGATCGATTATCGCAAACTGATAGAATCCATAGCGCGCGAGCGGCGGGTTGTGCGGGCAATGGCGTACATCGTGCAGGCGCCGGAAATCGATCAGTCGCAATTCAAACATATTCTCGAAGACCTTGGGTTCGAACTTCGGATCAAGGAGCTGCGCGTACGGGCCGATGGTACAGCCAAGGGGGACTGGGATATGGGTATCGCCATCGATACGATCTCCGTGAAGGATAAGGTCGATGTCGTGGCGCTGGTTTCCGGCGATGGAGATTTCACGGCCCTTGTTTACATGCTGCGTTCTTCGGGTCTAAGGGTGGAGGTTTACAGCTTCCCGTCGAATACCGCCGAGGACCTGATCGATTCCGCGACTTACTATTACCCGATGGATGAGTCATTCCTTATGAAGTGGTGATGCCGCGAGGCTGATCTTGCACGCAGGAGCAATACTGAAATATTCACGCCGGGTAATCCTTCTTGTTGTCATGGGGATGATCCTGTTCACCCTGTCCCCGGTGAGCCGGCAATTGTTTGCTGCTGTTGAGGGGGACGGTATTGTCGGCGCCGTTTATATCGAAGGTGATGAGAACGAGGTAACCTGGGATGATGACGGCATCTCCCGCTGGGAAGCCGAGGGACATGTGTACCTTCGATTTACTTCCGCAGAAGGTGAAGTTTTCGAATTGTGGGGAGACCGACTGGTCTATCTGTCCGGGGACGAATTCGGGGAGAAGAGAAAACGGATCGCCATACAGGGCGATGTGCGACTCAGTTTCGGCGTGAATAACCTGAACGCGGGAAGCGTGGAAGGATATCTCTCCCCTCTTGACCTTGAAGCAGCGGAGGCGGTGGAACTCATCGCGGGGGCGTTTAAAATAACAACCCAAAAACTTCAACTCATGGAAAGCCCGTATTCCGATGCGGAGATACCGCTATATGTAGTCTCGGTACCCGGGGATGAAGAGTCGGAAGTCATATTCCACAGGGAGCCGGACGAGACTCTGGGGACAGTATCAACGCCCAGATTCTCGGCTATCCCGCTTCCCGTCGATTTTTATCCCGATTTCAATTCCATGACGGCAAGTGCTTACGGTTTTGAAATTGTATTCCGGGAGGATGAGATCATTTCCGCCGAGTTCCCCAACGGTGCGGCGGCAATAACAGACACCGGGTATTCCATTACACAGGCAAAGCTCAGGATGAACGGGATCGATGAAATCATCGCTTCGGGGTGTCGAATGACCGGTCCCGATGTCGATATAACATGTGATGAAATGATCTTCTTCCCGGATAAGAAAATCCTCGAACTCAGCGGGAACATAATCCTGTCTTCCGGCGAAGGCTCACTGCGCGTCGATCTCCTGACGATCCTTTATGACGACGACGGCGTGAAGGAACTTCATGCAAAGGGAGATGTCATACTCGACTTCTCGGTGTTCCTGTCGGATGAGTCTGATGAAAATGACGCTCAACAGGAACCGGCGGGGGATGAGGCCGAGTGAATTACAGGGATGAACTGACCAAGCTCTGGGCAAGACGGGATATGGTACGCAATCTCGTCGTACGCGACCTCAAGATAAAATACAAAGGCTCAGCACTTGGTTTCCTCTGGTCGTTCCTGAATCCGGTGATTATGATCACCCTCTATTACCTCGTGTTCGGGAAGATCATCGGTGAAATGCGGCAGGATATAACAGGGAAGGGGATTAATTACGGCCTTTTCCTTGCCGCGGGAATGTGGCCATGGATGATGTTCTCAAGTTCGGTCGGCAAATCGGCCCCGTTGTTCATCCTCAATGAATCCCTGATAAAAAAGGTCTATTTTCCAAGGGAGATATTACCCATAGCAACCGTGGTCAGCGAATTCGTGAATTTCCTTTTCGGCATTATTGTGCTGGTTATAATACTCGCCGTCACCGGGGATATCTTCAACTGGTATGTCTTTCTGCTTCCACTCTATTTCGTTCTCATGTTTATGTTCACCCTCGGGTTATCGCTGCTTGTCAGCGTGTGGGATGTCTATTTCCGGGATACGGAGCAGATACTCAATTCGCTTCTGACGATAGGGTTCTTTGCGACACCGATTTTTTACGAGGTTGCGAAGGTAGAAAAATTCTTCCCGACCTACAAGGGCGATACACCAATGTCGGATGCGAAGATACTGTTTAATCAAACTATGAGCCACCTCTATTTTACGAATCCGTTTGCCACTCTTATCCCCTACATCAGGCGCTCGTTCCTGGATGTCGGTCCGGACATTAAATTCCAGAGTATATTAGTTCTCACCATATCCGCGATAGCTTTTCTCGCATTGTCTTATATCTATTTCAAGCGCAATGAATACCGCCTCGTGGAGGAAGTGTAATGCGCGGAGCGATTGGAAACAGCGGGGTTACATGTGTATTCGCGTTTGTATTGATAATCGGGTTGATACTCCTCATCCCGGTTGCAGTCGTGCTTATCAACCGCCACGTTATCGAAAAAGAATATAACCGGGTCGAAATTGTCGCCGATTATTACCAGCTTGCCGAAGTCGCCGATTCATATAACTCGCCCGTCGATGGATTCCTGACCGATATCGCGGATGCCGGTATCGAGGGCATCGCGTTATTGGAAGATACCCCGCACAACCTCGAGATGCGCGGGCTGTGCTATGTCATCCATGGCAACGACTGGGTCGGGTTCCACACCATGGAGGAGCGAAAGAAGATAAAAGCCCGCGGCGGTGAGGAACCCAAAGAGTGGGATCAGACCGGGATAGACCTGCGGATGGCCTATGGCCTCGACCCGGCGAAAACGCATCTCGTTTTCACCGACTCGGAACTTGGACAGAAGGTCGGAGAATCGACCCTGTTCCGTTACGATCAACGCGCTGAGCTGAGTAAACTGGATGACCTGACTGTTGTCTCGATCACCGGCGAAGAACGGTTGGTTTACGAACTCGGACTTGGATTCAACACCAACCTTGCCGAACGGATTGCAGCGATGGGATTCCGGGTCGTGCCGCGACTTCGCAACGACAGATTCTTCTCGGCGGAAGTGGTGGCGGATATCCTGGACGAAATTCTTACGGATGATGCATTTCAGAGTGGTGTCATCTTCGACGGTGATGAAGTGCTTGGATATCCGGCGAATACGTCCATTGTGGCGGAAACCCTCAGGGATAACGATGCGTGGTTCGGCTGGGTCGAGATGGCGAAGCAGGGCGGGGAGAAGAATATCGCCGCGGCAATCCCCGAACTCACCGTAAGGGTGCATTCCATCGAAGACAAGGAGATGGAGAAATATTCCGAATCCAAAGCCATAGCCCGTTTCAATCGTGCCGTGCGGGAACGCGGATGCAGGCTCGTTTACCTCAAACCGTTCCGCTATCCGCAGGGCTTGGATAACATCGGCAGGACTGTCGCTTATTTCGGGAAAGTCAGGAAATCGGTTGAAGCGGAAGGAATGGTCATCACAAGTCCATCGATGTTCAACGGCGGCGAAAACGATTGGAAGGACCCATCAGGCACATGGGCGCGGGTGATCATTACATTTTATGTATTCCTGGTCGCAACCTATATCATGCTCGTCGGTGTTGTGTACCGATATAAGTGGATCGGCCTTATACCCGTATTCGCGGCAATGATCGCGCTGATAATATTCATCGCAATTCCCGACTCTTCAATCGGACGGAGTTTCCTTAAAACCGTCGCGCTGCTGTCAGCCCTGATATTTCCCGTCATTGCTATCTTTGAATTGGTGCGGATGCTTTCATCCCGAAAACGGTCTGTAGCAATCGGTCACGGCATTGCCCTCTGGGCCGTAACCGTGTTCATCGCGATCCTTGGCGGTCTCATCATCGCGGCCCTCTTGTCCGAACGGGATTACATGCTCCAGATCAACGCATACAGCGGGGTCAAACTGTCGCTGGTTCTTCCCATATTGGCGGCGCTCGTGCTCGGGGTACGCCTCGTCATGCCCCCGGACAGGGCACAGAAGGGCATCATTGAGAACATCAAATATCTCCTCGAATTCCAGGTGCAGATCAAGCATGTCGCGGCGTTCGCGATACTCGCCGGTGCCGGACTGCTCATCCTGATGCGTTCCGGCAACCAGCCGTTGATGGGCGTAGGGGAATTGGAATTCACACTGAGGGCGAAGATGGAAGCACTGTTCTATGCCCGCCCGAGGACCAAGGAATTCCTCATCGGCCACCCGCTTCTGCTGGCCGGCATCCTCTGGCACCTCCGGGGACGCCCGGTGCTGGGATATCTCGGCATCGTGGGCGGTTCGGTCGGGCTCGCAAGCGTGGTCAATACATTCTGCCATATACATATACCAATTGGCTTAAGTGTATTACGCACATTCTGGGGATGCGCGCTCGGTCTTGTA
>CBDVBS010000326.1:0-4835 GCA_965372275.1 uncultured bacterium
CTTCAGTGTGCGATAATCGGCTTATAATCAGGGATACACGCACACTGAAGTGTGCGGCACCCGATTCAATTAATCATTCTTAAGGAGAATTGATCTGACACATGAAATCACCGTTAATGAAATGCAGGACAATTTACAAAGACATGCAAAATATTGATATCCGGGTGGCACGGTCTGACGAGTCTTCGAGTCTGACCGTGGGAATTTTTGCGGGATAGTATGCAAGGATTATCTATGAAGACCACGGTCAGCCCTCGCAAGGCCTCGGGCAGACCGTGCCATCAATCACGAAGAATTTATGCAGCGTTTGGGTTTATTCTATACCTTCTTCTTTTCCTGTTTCATCGGAATCGGTTTCGGAGTTGTCTTGTTTGACCGGATCATCTTCATTGCTCTTGCTGTTATCGCATGCTTTCATATCGAAGATGCTGATATCGTCATCCTCGCGGATGTCCTCTTCCTTCACCATGAGCGCGGCGGCGGCCACGTTGTCGCCTTCATCCAGTTTCATGAGACGTACGCCCTGTGTAGCGCGTCCGATGCGCGAGATACCATTGATCCTGGAACGAATCATCTTTCCCTGGCTTGAGATGAGGAGCAATTCATCATCTTCATGCGCCATGCGCACCGCGCGGACTTCGCCGGTCTTGCCTGTAACCCGGGCGCATATCACGCCGGACCCGCCGCGTCCCTGCAAGGGGAATTCCTTTATCTGTGTGCGTTTACCGTAGCCGTTCTCATGGACGATAAGCACCTCGCTGCCTTCACGCGAGAGGGACATCCCGACTACTTCATCTTCTACTTTCCTGGACAGCCTGATTCCGCGGACGCCCCGGCTTGAGCGCCCGGAAGGGCGGACGTCGGTTTCTTCGAACTGGATCGCTTTACCGAGCTTGGTGACAAGGAGCACCCTGTCGGTACCGCAAGTCACGCGTACCCAGCGGAGGTCGTCGCCGTCTTCGAGGCCGATGGCGATCTTACCCGTAGTTGGCATGTAAACATATTTCTTAAGCGGGGTTTTCTTTATCAAGCCACGCGCCGTAGCGAGCAGTACGTATCCCACGGCCTCGAAATCATGCACCGGGCACATTGCCACGACTTTCTCGTCCGGGGCGAGGCTTATCAGGTTGATGATTGGTATACCGCGTGCGTAACGTTCGAAACGCGGGATGCGGTGTGCTTTCAGACCGTAAACCCGTCCGCGGTCGGTGAAGAACAGGACCGTGTGGTGCGTGGTGGTTACCGCCATCATATCGACAACATCGGTTTCTTTCGTACCCATTCCCTTGACGCCTTTTCCGCCGCGTTTTTGCGCCTTGAACGTGGAAGTGGAGGTCTGCTTGATATAGTTGCCCCGTGTTAGTGAGACGATGATATTTTTCAGGGGGATGAGTTCTTCCTCGCCCGTATTGATGGCCAGCGGGTTGATTGTCGTGCGGCGTACGTCGGCGTATTTCTTGCGGATATCCGTCAAGTCGGCCTTGATGAGTTTCCGTTTCTCATCTTCGCTGCTGAGGATCTGCTCAAACCGTTTGATGTTCTTTATGAGTTCCGCCTGCTCCTTCGCGAGCTTATCATATTCGAGGCCGGTCAGGCGGCGGAGGGTCATATCGAGAATTGCCTGCGCCTGCTTCTCGGAGAAGTTGTATTTCTCGATCAGGCGGTTCTTGGCTTCGTTACCGTCCTTGGATGCACGGATGAGCTTGATGATTGCGTCGATGACATCGAGCGCTTTCAGCAAACCTTCGACAATATGCAGCCGGTCCTGTGCTTCCTTCAGTTCGAACCTGGTCCGCCGCGTAATGACTTCGAGCCTGTGGCTGATATAGGCTTTCAGGCATTCAAGGAGATTGAATACCTTCGGCTGCATGCCGAACAGCGCGAGCATGTTGACGTGATAGCGTATGTAGAGCTGGGTGAACTTGTACAGGCGCTTGAGCATGTTGTTCGGGTTTGTGTCACGCTTGAGTTCGATGACAATGCGCATGCCGGTACGGTCGCTCTCGTCGCGGAGGTCGCTGATGCCTTCCAGCTTGTTGGCTTTAACCAGGTCGGCGATTTTTTCAACAAGGGTTGCCTTGTTCACCTGGTACGGAAGTTGGTATATGATTATGCGCGATTTGTCGCCCTTCATCGGTTCGATCTCGACAAGGCCGTACAGATCAAGCGCTCCGCGTCCGGTCTCGAAGTAATCCTTGATACCCTGGATGCCGTTGATCGCGCCGCCGGTCGGGAAATCCGGTCCCTTGATGAACTGCATCAGGTCTTCCACGGTCGCCTTGGGGTGATCGATGAGATGTATCAGGCTGTCGCAAAGCTCTCCTAAGTTGTGCGGCGGGATACGCGTGGCCATACCGACGGCGATACCATCGGCGCCGTTCATGAGCAGAGCCGGGATCCTTGCCGGCAGCACCGTGGGTTCTTTCCTTCTCTCATCGTAAGAAAGGGTGAAGTCAACGGTTTTCTTCTGGATATCGGTTGTGAGTTCCTGGCTGATCTTAGTCAGCTTGACCTCGGTGTAACGCTGTGCGGCGGGAGGATCGCCGTCAACCGAGCCGAAGTTGCCCTGCCCGTCGATGAACTGGTAGCGCATGCTGAATGATTGCGCGAGGCGAACCATGGTGTCGTAGATCGCCTGGTCGCCGTGAGGGTGGTACTTCTTGTTTACGTCACCGATTACAGCGGCGGATTTGACCCTTCCCTTGTCGGGGAGGTAGTTCTCTTCCCACATCGAATAGATGATTCGCCTGTGAACCGGCTTCAACCCATCCCGGACATCAGGCAGCGCGCGGCCCTTGATGACCGTCATCGCATAGGTGAGATAGGCTTCGCGCATCTCGTCTGATATTGCGGATTCCTCTATGAGACCGATGGACTGTTCCTCGTTGTTTTCCGTATCGTTAGCCAATTCTCCTCCAGGCATTCTGCGTCAGCGAAATTTCATTTACCGAAAACCGAAGGGGTTATCGAAAAGCCCGTCGATATCTTCATCATCCCCTTCGATGTTTTCAATGTCGAGAATCACAACAGGCTCGTCCCCCTTCTTAAACTCGTGGGGTTTGATTATGTAGTCCTTTCCGCCCCAGCGTTTTTCCACGAAGCCAAACAAGAAATAGGAGTTACGCATATAGTGAGCCATCTGCTGGTATGTCTGTTTGGATATCGTCAGGCGTTTTCTTCCTTCCCCGTGGACATAATAGATTATACCGACCTCGGGGTCTTCGGGACGCATCTCGATACGCTCCGCTTCGCGGTCGAGACCGAGTGTGATGATGGAGTCGAGGGTGGCGCGGACTTTCTCCCAGGGTTCCTCCTGGTAAACGGCACGTCCTTCTTCATTGAGAGGATGAATATCTTCGGGCCTGAGTTCCCTGATTTCTATCGTGACCTGCTCGCCAAGGGCCATCCGGCCTTCCTTGATGCGATAGAGGTAACGGGAGCCGCCCACCGACATAACATGTTGTCCGGTCTGGAAGCCCGGGGCAAGCGCAATGCGCCACAGTTCGGCGAATGATGGTATGGGAATCGAAACGACCCTTCGCCTGGAATGTCCGTCTTCACTGAAATAGACGGCGATATCGGATTCCTCGGGAACAAATTGAATATGCGTGGCTCCTTCCTCGGCGGCGCTGCTGAGGATGGCCTCGATGTAACGCAGAAGCTGCGTCTTTCTCTGTGAGTCCCTGCTATTTTGGTTACCGGGTTCCATATCCGAAACTCAAGCCTGTATAAAATCAAACTTCCAAAAATTCAATAGTATGCGCCTGGGAGTTGATGAACTCCTTGCGCCTTTCAACGGCGTCGCCCATAAGCATCGTGAATGTGTCCGCTGCACGGGCGGCATCCTCTATCACGATCTTGACAAGTTTACGGTTGTTCATATCGAGTGTCGTTTCCCAGAGATCCACCGCGTTCATCTCACCGAGTCCCTTGAAACGGTTGACCTCGTACTTCTTCCCCTTGAATTCTTTCTTGAGTTCTTCCAACGCTTCTTCGTCGCGGGCGTAGTGACTCTTATCCCCTCGCTTGACCCTGAATAGAGGAGGTTGGGCCACATAGATGTGCCCGCCTTCGAGGAGTTTCGGCATATGCCTGTAGAAGAACGTCAGCACAAGCGTCATGATATGACTGCCATCGACATCGGCGTCGGTGAGTATGACAACACGGTCGTAGCGTAATTTATCCAGGTTGAAATCCGGTTCCACACCGCAGCCGATCGCCGTGATCAGGTTGCTTATCTCTTCGTTCATCAGGACTTTATCGATGCGCGCTTTTTCAACGTTAATGATCTTTCCCTTGAGCGGCAGGATGGCCTGGTAGCGGCGATCCCTCGCCTCCTTGGCGGTGCCCAATGCGCTGTCTCCCTCAACGAGGAATATCTCGCACTTGGATGCGTCCCGCTCGGAGCAGTCCATCAATTTGCCTGGGAGAAACGTCGATGTGAGCACCGATTTTCTCCTGGACATCTCCTTCGCTTTCCTTGCTGCATTCCGGGCGCGCATGGCATCGAGGGCCTTGCCCAATATCCTCTTGGTGACCTGGGGATTCTCATCGAGGAAGAATGTCAGGTCCTCGTAAACGGCGCTCTCAACGATACCCTTGATATCCGAATTGCCGAGCTGGGTCTTCGTCTGACCTTCGAACTGGGCATCGCGGAGTTTGATCGATACGATCGCGGTCAAGCCTTCACGAACGTCATCTCCCCCGAGGTTGTCGTCCTTGTCTTTCAGGTGTTTCAGCTTACGTCCGCTGTTGTTGATTGCCTGGGTAAGGGCCGACTTGAAACCGGTGAGGTGTGTTCCGCCTTCGGTCGTTGCAATATTATTAACGAAAGT
>CBDVBS010000327.1:0-4808 GCA_965372275.1 uncultured bacterium
CCTAACCTAACACATTGCAAAACGGTTTCGGTAAAAAATCCCCAAAACACCGTCTTGTTTTGTTAGAAGTTCTAAGTGTTTTTGGTAGTTGATATTTTTTACCCTATAATTCCCGATAGCGAAATAGGGGAATAATAAACAGGAGACCAGCATGTATTTATTCACCGGCGGTACGGTTTATCTTGAAGACGGATTTCATAAGGATATGGATGTCCTTGTCAAGGGCAAACGAATCGAGAGGGTGGGGAAGAATATTAAACTGCCAAAGGGGTGCAAGAAGGTAAAGCTAACATCCAAGCAATATCTTCTCCCCGGCCTGATTGATGCGCACACGCACCTTGGCGTATTCGAGGATGGCGTCGGTGTAATCGGGAACCAGGGCAACGAGTACGGCGGCGACCCGAATACCGCGCATATCCGGGCTATGGACGCCATCTACGTGCAGGATATCGCCTTCGAGGAAGCACGGGAGAACGGCGTACTCGCGGCGGGAGCATTCCCCGGCTCGGCGAATCTTTTCGGCGGATTATGCGCGGTTGTGAAGTGCTACGGAGATACCCTCGATGAAATGCTCATCGACGGTTATCACGGTATGAAAATGGCGATGGGCGAAAACCCGTTCCGCGTGTATGGATCAATCGGCAAAAGCCCGGCAACACGTATGGCGGTAGCGGGATTGATCAGGAAAATACTTATCGACACTCAGAATTATATGGCCAAACGTAAAGAGGCAGCGGCGACTAAGAAGAAGGGTAAGGGCAAGAAAGCGGATAAACCAAAACATTTCGACAAAAACCTTATGTTCGAACACCTGGCACTTCTGCTCGATAAAAAGATCGTTTCGAGATTTCATATGCATCGCCGCGACGATATCGAAACAGCCCTGCGTCTCAAGGATGAATTCGGTTTCAAGGTGGTTCTTGATCACTGCACCGAGGGTCATTTGATCGCCGATTTCATCGCGAAACATAAAGTGCAGGCCGTAATCGGTCCTATGGATACAGGGAAGGTCAAGCTGGAACTCAGGAATCGCAATCATATCGCCCCGTATGTCCTTCACAAAGCGGGCGTGACGGTGAGTCTTATGACCGACCATCCTGTTATGCCGATCCGCTCCCTCAGGATGAACGGCGCACTTGCCGTGCGCGGCGGCCTGACCGACGAGGAAGCATTGACGATGATGACGATGAACACGGCGAAACTGTTGAATATCGATAAGGACATGGGTTCCATCAAGAAGGGGAAACTCGCCAACCTGGCGATATATTCGGGCGAACCGCTCGATATGCGTTCGGATGTCGTGCATGTCTGGATCGAGGGTGAGGAGTACAAGTAGGAAGATGCATCGGAGCCTGATGTTGGCATGAATGAAACGGGATTGAAAACGAAACTCAAGGAGATAGTCATCGATGTCACTCACTCATCGGATGAGGTGGAGGATATCGAGGATGCCGATTTCCTTATCGACGATCTCGGGGTCGATTCGTTGGGAATGATCAACCTTATAGCGATCCTTGAGCGCGAGTTCAATATCAAAATACCGAAGGCGGAAGTTACATTGCAGAATTTCAAATCGATCGAATTGCTGAGCAGGTATATCGGCTCGAAAATAACCGGTTTGCCATAGGAATATGCGAATGACCGATTGCAGACTAATCCCGGATGTCATAGACAAATCATGCGCGCCGGATGACCGTGTCGCCTTTGTTGACGGCAGATCCACGGTCACTTACGGCGAAGCCCGTGCTGAAATCGCCCGCCTGGCAGCTTATCTTATCGAGTCGGGATTTGTGCCGGGGGATGTCATCGCCGTTCTTCAACCTAATTCGTGGGATTTCGCGCGATCCATCTTTGCCGTTGTTAAGGCCGGGTTAACGGCGGCGGCGTTTCATCCGCGTATTGCTTCCGGTGAAATCGACCGCCTGATGGATATCTCCAAACCCGTCGGTTTGATCGCCGATGCGAAGCTGCTGAAGAAATTGGGCGAGGGTTTCGCGCCATGGGCTGCCGAACTCAAGATGGTTGCAGTTGATGGTGCGGACGAAAGATTGCATGAGAAGATCACAACCTCAATGGGACGGGATGTCGTTCGGTTGGAGGATGAATTACCTTCAATTGAAACTGAAGCCCGTGAATTTCCCAATCCCGATCCCGATGAAGGCGCCCTGATCATCTTCACCACCGGCACGACAGGTCCGCCCAAGGGAGTGCTTCTTTCTCATAACAATATACTGCGTATTGCAGAAGCCATCATACGGGCATTTGAGATAACCGGGGAAGACACCACTCTCGTCGCGGCGGCGTTGGCGCATGTTTCGTCGTTCACCAGCCAGATGATCGCATATCCGATGGCCGGTGCAACTTGCTGCATCGCCCGCGGGTTTCTTTCGATGCCGAGGGAAGTTCTGAATTTCGCGCGTGAATGGAATGTGACTTCGATACATGGAATGCCCACTTCGATGACGATGCTCATCAACAGCATCGAACCGGGAGAGACACCGCTTCCCGATCTTCGCTATGTCAGCCTTGCGGGTATGCGTCTTACATCGGATATTCTCGCGAACATCATGGAAAACTTTCCAGGCGCCGCCGTTTATAACAGCTACGGTCTCACCGAAACATCGCCGAGAATTACCGCGTTCAAGGTGAATGAATGCCCTGAAAAAGTCGGATCGGTCGGCGGACCGTTGCCGATATGTGAAGTTGGTGTCGTCGATGAAAGAGGGAATTTCGTTTCACCGGGAACCGTCGGCGAACTCGTTGTGAAATCACCCGGCGTTATGAAGGGGTATATTCATGACGTGGAGGGGACGGAGGATGTTTTCATTGACGGATGGCTGCGAACACGAGACCTGGCCAGGCTCGATGAGGACGGTTATATCTGGCTCGAAAGCAGGATCAGCGAGATGATCAATGTCGGCGGCGAAAAGGTCAACCCTTATGAAGTTGAGGATATCCTTTGTTCCATCGATGGGGTGAAGATGTGCATCGTGGTGAAGAAGCCGGATTATATCATGGGAGAGATTCCCATCGCACTGGTTATTCCCGAGGACGGCGTTGAACTGGACGGCTCCGAACTCCTCAAGCAGATAAAACCGAAACTGAGTTCGTTCAAGATGCCTGCCGAAGTTAGGTTTGTCGATAAATTCCCGTTATCCAAAAGCGGTAAGATAATCAGGCGCCTGCCGGAGGATTGTCAATAATTGCCCGGAAGCAATACACAACTTCCTGATGAATCACCCAAAGCCCGGAATATTTGGAAACGTATCTCAATTGGCATGATGCTGCCGTTTCGGTTTTTCATTTTCGGCATAGCGATCATCCTTTTCATGGAATATCTTTTCCCCCTGGCCGGGCATATCATCCCGTTCAAGGATCCTGATTTTATCCTGCCGCACAGCAACACGAGCAGCTTCTTCAAATACTACACATGGTTCGTGCTCGCATATTTCGCTTTCGCGTTTTTCACGAAGCAGGATACGAAGAAGGTCCTGCTGTTCATCGTCTCCGCTTCGATCATCGCGTATTTCAGCATCCCGTACTTAGTGCTCTATATCGTATTTATCACGCTTCTACACTTCCTGCTTTTCAGACGAATTTCTTACCGCCTGAAATTGACGCTGTTCATCCTCTACCTCATCTTCTGCGGGTTGGCTTCGATCGCGGTGGTGTTCCTGATGCGGAAGCAGGGTTTACAAACAGTGGTGATAATGCTTTTTCTGAACAGTCTTGGGAAGAAATCGATATATCTTTTCTACGAGGTTATCTCAGAAAAGATAACGAAGATGGGATTGATGGATTGCATCTTCTATCTGACATTCCTGCCCTTCACCTTCCCCGCGCTTCCCGTATCACCCAGCGAATTCTTCAAGGGATTCAAGCCTCACAGGAGACATCCCATCGACAAGGTGTTCCTGCACGGCGCGGGGTCGGTCGCGTGGGGTGCGTGCAAGATCGCGATCAACCTGCTGGTTATGCACAAATTGCTGCTGGTCGTGAATTTCGGGAGAATGTTCGAAGCGATGCACACGCTCAGCATCGCGGAAGTGTGGGGGATAGTGCTGCTGAACTATATCCTCTGGTACTTCTACCTGTCGGGTTTGTATGGCGTATCGCTCGGTATCGCCAACATGTGCGGGATTCGCATCAGACCGAATTTTATCAACCCGATGTTCGCCCGTGATCCGCTCGATCTTTGGAAACGATGGAACATCCATTACCGGGGATGGTTGTTGAGAGTGTTTTATTTCCCGATCTGGTGGAAATACAAGATCACTTATCTCAATGTGCTGATCGTCTTCATCATTTCAGCGTTGTCACACACTTTTACAAGTCTTTTCAAAGCCGAATTCGCATGGGGGGAGTTCATATACTTCATCGTGCAGGCGTTCGGGGTTATGTTCATAATGCTTTTGAAACGCGGTTCGGAAGTGGGTGGTGATGTTGAGAAGGGCGGGATATTCCGCGCAAGGACAATCCTGTCGATAGCGGCTACATATGTGTATATGTCCCTTGTACATGTATTGCTATTCGCCTATTTCAATGGCCTCAGCCTTGGTGACACATGGGCCATCTACGCCAAGCTTTTCGGTGCGAGGTAAAAAAAAAGACCGCCGGACGGTCGTATCTTCGTAGGGGTTACCCGGAGGGTCACCCTCCGGGTTGGACGGTATTTGAAGACGGAGGGCGAGCCTCCGGCTCGCCCCTACCATATCTCCAAGATTGTCTCGATACAACAGAAATCATGATGTCCTGATGGCACGGTCTGACGAGTCTTCGAGTCTGACCGTGGGAACGTGAACGGGATA
>CBDVBS010000328.1:0-4777 GCA_965372275.1 uncultured bacterium
AGACGAAGGTGAATATTGATTACACCTTGTCATCAGGGATATTTCTTGTACCACTTCTGATTATCGCGTACATGATTTATGGGGGTCTGCGCGGCAGGCCGTTCAGGAAATTCTTCCTCGTTTTAGCCCTGCCCCATTTCCTGTTTTCGCTGTTCATATTCATCATCCAGCCGGGGCATTTTGTATACCAGTTGCCGCTGCTGATCATGATGTTGGCAGTCCTTCTTGGTTGGATGTATGAATCGAATAGCTACAAAACCGTGTCGATTGTTATCGTCGGGATATTCATCCTTTCGATGATCAATACGACTTTCTTTATGCCGACAAGCAGCCTGCGTCCGAATGTCGGATACAAGGAAATCAGGCGGAGTGATCAATATTATACCGGTGTCTTTGAAGCAATCAGGAAATATGACAACCTCGGTAATTCCATAATCCTGTGCGAGGATTTTCGTCATGTGTTCTACTATTTCCCCGATGCATGGGATATCGGGTTTACATTCATACGTCTGAAGATGCTCGGTGATGATCCGCTTGTGCTGCAGGCCGGGAAGAATCGGGAGTTCGAGCCGGTCACTGCTGAGACAGTTGATTCGGGAGCACCTGTTTTCAGAATTGAGGCGGGTGATGAATATGTGAGACTGATATATTTCGGTCGGGGCAAGTGGCAATGTGTCGATGATGATTTAATCCCGCATGAATCATCCGAATCGATAGCCTGTATCAACCTTCAACCCGATGACTATATCTACTTCGGCCCCGGACGTACGTGGTGGGTCGGCCCATCCACCGAAACCACCCCACCGCATCCCCGCATTAAAGAGAAATAACCAAGAAAAATAAATAGGGACGGCCCCATTTTTCATCTACTATTCATGCGGGTTACAGAGGGCTATTCCAAATAATTAGGGTCGGCCCCGAATTATCTCCAAAAAAGCGGGGCCGTCCCTGATTATTCGCATTAAAAAGAGGGCGGGCTTTGAAGGGCCCGCCCCAGTAAGTGGATGGTTGCCGATTGAATATGTGCTACGGGAGAACTATCTAAATCAGGTCGTTCTCCCTCAGGTAAATCTTTATCTCATCCTTGCTCATCAACTTGATATTATCCGTGGCGAATGCTTTACGCTCACTGTCGATGATATCCCCGAACGGGTCGAAGATGAACATATCATCCTCTTCCCTCGTATACGGTCTTTCTTCGGCCGTAAGAAGTTCCTCTTCAATCTTTTCACCGGGACGACGCCCGACATACTCAATCTCGACATCCCCGGATTTACCGTCCATAAGTTCCTCGCGAAGCGCGTTCGCAAGATCGACGACCTTCAATGCCGGCATCTTCAGGATGAATATCTCCCCCCCCTGCGCTTTAGCCGCGGCCTTGAGCACCAGGTTCACCGCTTCCGGTATGGTCATCACGAAACGTGCCATCTCCGGATCGGTGATCGTCACCGGACCCCCCTGCTTAATCTGCTCGACGAACAACGGCAGCACCGATCCCGATGACCCGACCACATTGCCGAAACGTACCGTCGCGAATATCGTACGGCGTCTGCCCTTGTATTTATTCGCCGCCGTTATCAACTTCTCGCTCAGCAGCTTCGTGGCGCCCATCGTGTTGATGGGGCTGACCGATTTGTCAGTATTTATCGCGATAACCCTCTCGACATCCTGCTCCATTGCTACATCTATCAGGTTCTGGGTGCCAATGACATTGGTCTTCACCGCTTCGAACGGGTTGTATTCGCAGAACGGCACATGCTTGAGCGCGGCGGCGTGGAAAATAATGTCGATATAATCACACGCGCGCATAAGGCGCTCCTTGTCGCGAACATCACCGATCAGGAATCGCACATCACGGCGTTCGCCAAGTTCACGCTGGAAGAAAAACTGGTTGTTTTCGTTGCGGGAAAATATACGGACGACTTCAGGCTCGTACTTCAGAAGCTGCTTGACCATCTCCCGGCCTATCGAACCCGTCCCTCCGGTGACAAGAATCCTCTTGTCCTTAAATACCCTGCGCATTTCAGGACCCCTCCATGGGTCGTATTACCCCTAATTCGTATATCGGATGTTGAGGGGAAAAGTTGAGTATTGGGGGAGCATCAAAACAATCATCACATAAAATGCATCTAACTTCATGCAGGCAAAAAAACCGACTGGGAGGTCGCAATGAGAATTAACTTGTTGCTCTCGATTCTTGTGATTACTTTTATTTCAATCGGATGTTCATCCGGTTCCACCTTAATTGAGCCGGAATTACCCGGTATGAAAACATCTGAAATCTCAAACCACCACTGCTTAGGTTACTACCAGTTCATTGCCGATCCTGTTAATGAAACACTCGATTTCATCCCGCTCCGCGAAGTGATGATGCACCTTAACGCACTGCCCTTCCTTGAACCACCCGCACTGCTGTACTTGAGCCTTGAATCATTGGAATTTAACGGCAACATCATCGACGCCGATATCGGGTTGAGGCATCCGTTCCTTGGATTGGATGAATTCACAGGATTCGATGTATGCGGGATATTTATCACCAACGGCTCGAAGGCCGATTTCGATGATCCCGACCTGCGCATGGCGATCGACGACGACACCCGTCTGCTGAATCCTGACGGCTACTCGCGCTGGTGGAACCCCGCTGAATTCCCGAATAACGGCACGATGTTCGGTTATGCGGACGGCATGCTGGGAGCTCCCGATTCCTATGCGGAATACAACGGTACGCTTAACGGCTACAAATATTTCTGTGACGACCTCGATGATGTCGCCGATGAATTGAGCGACCTCGACCCGGAAAGCCGGTGCACATTCTCGGCGGGTATGAAGAATATCAGGCACTATACGATGGAGCTTGGCGCTGAAGGCCTGATATTCAATTATGCCATCGATGCGTGCTGGGAATTCCCGCAGGGAAATTTCCCGTGGCATGTTCCCGACGATTTCGGTGAGAACGCCAACCGCCCCGAGGCGTGGAATGTTTCTGTGACTGAAACAGAAAACACGCTCTGGAATGATGGAGTCGATAACGGGGGAGACTTATCGCTCTCAATAGATGTATGGGATCATTTCAATGCGGATTTGAATACACTCAAAGTCGAGTCCCCGGGCAATTTCATCCCCTGCACTACATCCATAGCTATCGGCGGCGGTGCGGGATATTCCACATACGAGATCGACATCACATCCGCTACACCATCGGGAGGTTCGATTGAACTATTGATATCGATCGAATCGGAAGCGATGGATTACGGCGGATTTCTTGAGGGCGAACCGGTCACGGCATACTTCAGCTATACCGCCGTCGTCGATGATGAGGCTCCCCAGACTGAGGGATTTCACGAGCACTGGGCCGGTGCCGGATACAATCATTATAATTATTGCCAGAATCCCACCGTCGACAACCTCGACCCATTGAACCTGACCCAGGTCTGGACGAACACAACATCGGGTTCACCAAACGGTTTCAAGACGAACGGCGTGGCGATAGCGGACGGCAAGGTCTTTTATGTAAGCGAGACCGGCAGCTATTACAACGCGTCCACCGCGTACCGCGTTTTTTGCCTGGACCTTACCGACGGCAGCGAATTATGGAGCGCTTTCATCAACCTTCAGAACGAAACCGGCCGGTCTCTTATGAGCGCGGCATGGTACGAGGATAAGGTTTATACCGGCGGTGACCATATTTACTGCTTCGACGATGAAACAGGCTCGGAAATCTGGAGTTACGAAGGGGGGGCCAATAACTACAACTTCATATCCAACACCCCCAAGGTTTTCGACGGCAAAGTCTATGCACCATCCCGTTCAGGTGTATTCGTTTGCTTGAACGCCGACTATGGTACCGAGTTGTGGACATTCAACTACAATCTTGTCACTTACTACCCCGAGCTTCACGGTGCCACCGATGGGGAGAGGGTCTATCTGCCCACATTTACCGACCTCTACTGCCTTGACTGCGATACCGGAAGTCTGATCTGGACCCAGCCGATTAATGGCAACGCTGGAGCATGGAGCGCTCCGACGTTGTGCGGAGACCGCGTGTATCAGTACGGCTGGTACGGCTGGCTGCATTGTTTTGATAAACTCACGGGTACACCCATCTGGAGCTATGACATCCCCGGCACCGTTTCCATGAACGCATTCCCGGTGCAGTTTATCGACACGTCGGATGACAAGCCGGTGTTTGTCGGGGGAAGCGCATCAGGCAATTCACCGATGCTTGCCATAAAGGATGACGGAACATCGCCATCGGTCTTCTGGAGCGAGGTATACGGCTCGGGCACATACTACGATGCATCCTGTGCCATTCACGATAATTATATAATCATCGGAGATCGATACAACAGCAGGCTGCTTGTCATCGACAAGATATCCGGCAGCCTGTTGACGACGTATCCCCTCCCCGACCGCATCACCGCCCAGGTTGGCATCGCATACGATCAGTTGGTTGTCCTCACCGACGACTCGGTGGAGTGTTACGAGTCAATTTAATAAGTTGTAGCCCGGCTTTCTGAAGCCGGGAAATTATGTAGCCCGTCTTTCTGACCCCCTGTAACCCGGCATTCTGATGCCGGGAAATAAATAAATCTTATTTGTATCGCCGGAACCTCGCCACATTTTGATTTTAAA
Source organism: uncultured bacterium (assembly GCA_965372275.1). Classification (GTDB taxonomy): domain Bacteria; phylum JAJVIF01; class JAJVIF01; order JAPKYR01; family CAZSPL01; genus CBDVBS01. The sequence goes on from CBDVBS010000328.1 coordinate 4,633, forward strand.
TGAGAGGGAATTAATTTCCCGGCTACTTACGACAAAGCTCGCTTGTTGACAGCATCTTATCTCCCGCATAGTGACTTTATCTTCATTTCTTATCCTGCTTTTCTAACCATTCCTGATAGACACCCCGGTGCTTAGCACGTAATTC
>CBDVBS010000329.1:0-4774 GCA_965372275.1 uncultured bacterium
TGTGCGATGAGTGGCTTAACTTGGGGATTGGCGCACACTGAAGTGTGCGGCACCCCATTCAATTAGTCTTTCTTAAGGAGAATTGGTCTAAGATATATTTCCCGGCATCAGAATGCCGGGTTACATTGAGTCAGAAAGCCGAGTTACATGATTAAAGAAATAAAAAAGATCAAGCCCCTTTCGGGGCTCAATCTGGTGGGTTTAAAGGCACTAATTATATCAATCGTTCAGGTCACACATTTTTATCTCACTCGATATGAATATCCAGGACAGTCTCTCCACCTAATGTTACCTCATCCCAGCCGTATCCCACTTCGTTATCATCACCAATCGCTATCGCGTTATAGATCGTCGGAGGAAGCCATGGGAACATATACACTCCGGCGGCGTTAGTGAGAGTGAAATACGAGATATTCGGATCGACTGCGGCACAGATCCTGACCATCGCGTACGGCTCCGGCTCACTGTTCGAATCATAGACAGTGCCGGTCATTGCCCCGGACAACAATGGGTTATAAGGATAGAGAATCTTCAGGAAATCGCCATCTTCGCCCGGCAGAATGTCGGTGAACGTCCAGTCAGGCAGGAAGGCGGCAGATTCAACCCGTATGGCGTATGCCCCATAAGGAAGACCCTCGACATGGAAGTAACCGTTCTCATCGGCTATCGTCCATCCTGCAAGCACATTCTTGTATCCGATCAATTCTACATACGCGAAGGCAAACGGTACTGCTCCTCCTTCGAAATCGATGGCCCATCCTTCCAGCGAACCCGTTTCCTCTGTCTGGTAGATGACCAGGTGTTCCTCTTCGATGCATCCTTCAAATACCGTTCCAATAGCAATAGCCGGATGCCACCCGGGAGCGAATGCCTGCACGGCGTAGCTTCCAGGGGGAATATCCGCGAAGCAGAATTTGCCGTCATTAACTGTGTATGCGAATTTCCATTCGGAATTCCCCTGGATATTCATAAATGTTAATCGAACCAGCGCGCCTATAACTTTATAACCGTCAGGGGTCTTTACATCACCCATTACAACACCGGATGCAATCGGTACCATCGGGATATCCATCGCGTTGAATCCGGGATTGATCATTATATTATGATTGAAATCGTGGAAACCATCCTCGTGGGCGTAAAGGTGGCCGATACCGGCTGGAATTGCGAGGAGTTCGTACATACCATATACATTGCTGATATCCTCGCGCACCAGTCCCCCGGGCATCGTGAAGCTGACATATACGCCGCCCATCAGGGCGTAGCCGGGGACATAAGTTCGTCCGTATAAGGTCCCGTAACCTTCGGCCTTTTGAAGGACTATACTGATATACCATGGCTCGTTCGGCACCAGGTCGATTGCCTTCATTTTGGTGTAATGAAAATCAGCTGCGGCAATAAGCAGCACATGACCCGTCGGAGCACCCGAAATGTTGTACATTCCCAGCGAGTTGGACATGTCAAATGCATAGGTGTCGCCGTCGGTTACGATGACAAGCGCCATCGGCACGACGCCATCCTCATCGATGACATACCCATACATGTATCCTTCGCCCGCCGGTCCGGATGGGCCCTGGGCGTGTCTTTCGGGACCTAAGGTCGTCGTGTAGAATACCTCCCCTTCAACCGCAAACTCGAGCATTGAACCTTCCGGGACTTCCGGTGGCAGCTCGAATGTGCCCGTATCATCCGTTACAGCGGCCAGTTCGCCGTCTATGCGAACTTCGATTCCATAACGCCCGTTTTCATTATCGGGGAAGAATGTGCCTTCGATACCGACGCCCATTTCACTGATCTCGATATCCGGGCTTACTATCTCGAAATCCCCGGCGAGAGTTCTTAGCGGCGAATCGATAGCATCCCCGGGCGTGGTTGGTGTTGAAGAACCCGAGCAGCCAAACACCAACATCGTCAGTGCAAGGGCCAAAATGATAGCGAATTTTCGTCTGAGCATTTTCACATCCTCCTGTGTTGTTTCACTTTTTCATACAAGTACCGGAGCAGTTATGTTTCATTTCTTCAAGAATAATGCAATGGAATAATTGTAGCAAGTATTTCCCAGGTAACGCATATCTATCGACCTCCGGGCATCACCTATCTATCGACCTCCGGGCATCACCTATCTATCGACCTCCGGGTAGCGCGTATCTATAGTGAGCGCCAGCGAACGATGATACGCGCTCGATGTAAGGCGCCGCTATCCGCGAAGACGCGTAGTAGCGGTGGCACACGAATGGGGTAATAACAAAAACACGCCCAATGCCGAGGACGTCCGTGGGCGTGGCACACGAACATGGTTGAAGTGGCACACGTTAAATTCGCTTCTGGTGTAAATTCATGCTTTATCAAATAAACCCCGGCATGCGCCGGGGTTCTTAATGAATCTATTCGTAAGTACTTCTGCTCTATTCAACAGGTGGAGGAATATCCTGATCTCCGTCTGATGCCGGTGGTTTCTCACCGGGAACCACGGGAAGGCTCGCGACTCCGGTGAAGTAACTCAGGAGGGTCGCGCCGATACCTGCAAGCAGAACACCGATGAATAACGCGTTTCCCACGATCAGGATTATATTCATCGCCATCAGCACGAGCCCGCCCTTGATATGCGCCCATGTTCCGGGCAGGTCATCCTCGATCAACTGGGGTTCGACAATCTGTGCCGCGAGACGGCTTACCGCACCCATCGTGAACAACCCCAATCCTATCAATGCAATAAGCAGGATGAGCCCCTGCAATTGTGGAACGCTCTGGAGTATCACCATGAGCCCGAATACAACAAGCGTGATGATTATCCCGGTAAGCAGGGACAACCCCGGCTTTCTTGACATGAATATGTATGTAATCATCGCGCGCCTGTGGAAGATATGATTCACCACAAGTCCGAGACATCCAAGGGCGAATCCCAACCCCGCCACTATCAGCAGTCCGGCAAGCACTCCCGGCAAATCCTGGGGGCCTTTTTCCGCTACCTGCACCTTTCCCACTGCGGCAAATGCAGGCACCGCGATTAGTCCAACGATTATAGTCACCGTGAATATTAAAGCCCACCGAATAGCGACTTTGCGTCCTATTTTATTTTTGCCGAACATATCCTCAACTCCTCGACTAATTTCTGCCTGAATCCCCCGACAAGTCCTATACAGGTAATAAGAGCCAAAACGGTGACAATAATAATTATGGATAAATACCCGCTCGTTATATCAGCAACATGGGAAGCCGATGAATGATAGATCAACTCACCCGATTTGAAATAGCCATATATCATCGCCCCGACCACACTGAACCAGTTGCCGATAGCCGCAAACCCCTGGGCCAAATAGTTGCCGATCGGGGTCCGTCCCCAAATGCCGAACCAGTCCATCTGCCAGATTAAATATGCCACGATCATTACACCCGCGGCTGATATGCTCATTACGATTCCCTGCAACTTATTCACTCTCAACCTGGCATATTCGGCATCCAGCGACGAATCGATCCAGCGCATCACGTCACCGACGAAGAACGCCCCGGCATAACCGGTCGTGTCCGTCTTGAGCGCCACTGTCATTTCAACTTCGCTGGTGTATTCCTCGCGGCATAACGGGCATGCATCGAGATGAGCTTCCAGCTTTTCCGCCCGGGATTCCGGAAGCCTTCCGTCAATGTAGGCCATCAATAATCTTGTAACTTCATTACAGCGCATCAGAAGATATCACTCCCATCAGCTAATTTCCTGAATTGTCCCTTGGCCCTGTTGAGCCAGGTTTTCACGGTACCCACAGGGATCGCCATCGCGGCTGCGATCTCCTCGTACTCCATTCGCTCCATGTACCTGAGCATCAATATTTCCCTGAATTCGCCGCGCATCTTCAACAGCACCTTGTCGACTTCTGAACGCCTTTCATGAGCTAATACATCATCCTCGGGTGTATTTGTTTCACTCACCAGCGTATTCAGGCGCATTTCACTGTCAGGTTCCAGCGAACCTTCGGCACGGCGTCCCCTCGCCTTAAGGTGATTGTATGCCAAGTTTCGCGCGATCCTGTAGAGCCACGGTTCAAACGGGCGTCGCACATCGTAGCGGTCGAGATACAGGTAGGCCCTTACAAACGTCTCCTGGGCGATATCTCGGGCGTCCTCGACATTCCCAACCAGCTTGGACAGTACGTATACGAGACGGTCGGCATGGGCGGCTACGATTTCTTCGTATGCCGCCTTGTCGCCTGCTAAACATCTCGTTATGGCGTGCGTAACTCCCATAGAACCTTTCAAAGTATCGGAACACCTTGTCCCGACACAACATTACTGCCTTATAAATATATACAATTATACGACACATGGTGTTTCAGTTCAGGCTATTTTGCCGGTGGATTCTATCTATAACATTATCTGGAAACGCAGGTTGAGTGGTTCTCATGCCGGCTGGAAGCCAGCGCTCCTGTAAGAAAGAAAAAGAATTTAAAAGTCAAAGGTCTACTTTTACTGCTCTTACTGGAGCGCCACCATCCTGGTGGCATGTATTATATAAATCATCCGTGTATCTGGATAAGCGTGTCCCGATGCATCAAAAGACATTTTTAGAAGCGAAACCATTATTCTACTTGAATCCGCTATATCCATACCTTATAATCCCCGTGGGAATTCTTTCTTAACAAAATAAAAAGGTGCAATCCAGATGGAAAGGTTACTAGCCGTAATCGGAATAGCACTCTTACTTATCGCTTTTCTGCCTTCCTGCTCATCTACCCCCCAAAGCCAGGATGATACTCTATCAGAAAAACTGTCACTTAAACCCACC
>CBDVBS010000330.1:0-4756 GCA_965372275.1 uncultured bacterium
ACAACCATAACTTCGTGGCCATTGACGACTCCGATTCCGGTGACCACTCCCGCGCCTGGTGCTCCACCTTTGTGCATGTCCCACGCGGCCAACTGGCTCAATTCGAGGAACGGTGAGTTTCGGTCGAAGAGCAATTCAAGTCGTTTTCTGAGCGGCAGCTTGCCCCGCTTGGCATGCTTCTCATGCATGTGGGGCGGGCCGCCCTGCTTGACCTGTTCGAGCCGCTCTTTATACTCCCCGAGCTTTTCGAGATAATACTCCGTGTTCTCCTTGAACTGTGGAGTATCTGTATCGATCTTTGAGTCTATACGTCGCATAATGCCTCATTTCTTCGAGTAGGAACCCGCGAAATGTGATCCGTAGATTGTTTTCCGTCCAAAGACCACCCCTTTCCCGCGTCATTCCGGAAGACCGGCCTGCCGCGGTAAAAGGGTGCCACACACTGCGGTAAAGGGATGCCCCACGTAAAACCGCATTTGGCGGGATATCGATGTCACGGTCTATGCGGGTACTGCTTTGTAGCCGTAGCTGATGATCCCCGCGTCACCGTCGGAGAAAATCTTTCTGAATTCGATCCTCACCGGCATGCCGATCTTGATGGTGTTGATATCGACATCCACGATCTGCATCAGTGTCTTCACCCCGCCTTCGAACTCGATGATTCCGATGGCATAGGGCGCCTGGTCAAGGAACTTGCTCGGTGCAATACGGATAACCGTGTATGTGACTACCTTGCCCGTTTCCGGGAGCTTAGAGCATTCAAATTCCCTGGTCTTACACGCGGGGCAAATGAGCCTTGGCGGGAAGAATTCCATCCCGCACTTCGTGCATTTACCCGTTTCAAGGCGATAGCGTTGTGGAAGTTCCCTTCTGTATGATGGCATCGACATTATCGCACCTCCAGGATGTGACATGCTGTACTTCCGCCGGAACCACCCATATTCTGGGCCATTCCGACCTTCGCGCCTTCGACCTGGCGTTCGCCGCCATCGCCGCGAAGCTGTTTCACAAGTTCGTATATCTGCGCGACCCCGGTAGCGCCGACCGGGTGGCCTTTCGATTTCAGGCCGCCTGAGACGTTAACCGGGATCTTCCCGCCGTAGTTGGTCAGTCCTTCATCAATGGCCTTACCGCCCTGGCCCTTTTCAAAGAGTCCAATAGCTTCGGTGACCATGATCTCGGCGATGGTGAAGCAGTCATGCACCTCGACAAGATCCATGTCGTCCGGTCCCTTGTCGGCCATCTTGTAGGCCTGTTTCGCGGCGACTTCGGTGGACTTGAGGTAACTCAGGTCACTGCGACTGTGCAGGGCGATGGCGTCGGTGCCGTGCCCGGTACCGGTGATCTCGATGATCGGCCTGCCGTTGGCGTACTTCTCGGCCATATCCAACGGGCAGAGGATAACCGCGGCGGAACCGTCGGTAATCGGTGAACAATCGAGAATCCTGAGCGGGTCGGCGATCAGCACCGAGTTGAGCACCATATCGACGGTGATCTTCTGCGGGAATTGCGCCAGCGGGTTCTTCGAACCGTGCTCGTGATTCTTCACGGCGACTTTCGCGAGCTGTTCGCGGGTGGTGCCGTGTTTGTTCATATGGTCAACGGCCATCATCGCGTACAGACCCGGGAATGTGACGCCGTTGAATACTTCGTAATCCTGGTCAGCGGCCGTGGCTAACGCGTAGGTCGCCTCGTCGCCGCCCACGTCGGTCATCTTCTCGATGCCGGTGGCGAGCACGATATCGTGCATACCCGAAGCGACATCAATGAATCCCTGCCTTACGGCAAGTCCGCCCGACACGCATGCCGATTCAACCCTTGTTGCAGGAATCGGCAGCAGCCCGAGGTAATCCGGAAGCACCGATGCAAGATGCTCCTGTCCCACGAAAAGCCCGCTGCTCATGCACCCGATGTACATTGATTCGATTTTGTCTACACCGGCATCATCTATCGCGAGCAGGGCCGTTTCCACGGCGATATCCCTCAGCGACTTATCCCACAGTTCACCCCACTTCGTCATTCCTATTCCTATAACAGCAACTCTTCTCATTTTTTGTTTCCTCTTATGTCAATAATCAAGATGCCGACCTATGAAACTCTTGAGCAACATTTATCTTGCACTATTCTTCGAATACTAAAGCCCAGATGCGTTTCAGAGGTAACTCTTTCTGGAGCTCCTCTGGAAGCCGATCATAATTGCGCATTATGGCTTCAAGGAGGTTTTCTGCATTCCAAAGACGTACAGAGAAAAAACTCAGCGTGGCTTCTTTTAGCACGGCGTTGTTGAAACCACCCCAACTCACAAGAAGCCCTTGATCGGCGTTAAAGGTGGACATTGTGCCTTGCAGACCGCGAAGAATTGTTACATCTACTGGGTTGGATGATGACTTGACCTGCACGCAGAGCTTTGCATCGTCGAACCCGAGGGCGCCTTTTCTGGCCAGGATATCTACACCCTTATCAGGACCCGGTGGAGATAAATGAGTAACATAACCTTCTGCCTGAAGCACTGCATCCACGAGCCGTGAGAGTTCGTGACCTTTAAACTGGACTTCTATATGGCTGAGTATTTGATCCCGGGCAAGTTGATCTACATCAGTATCGACTTGGGGATCAATGTTTTCTTCACCTTCATCATCCAGTGTGGATATAATACCGGGGTCGGGCTTTCCATCTAAAATAGCCTTAATTCTTTCCTCGGCGTTATTTCGCTTAATCTTGCACACGGTCATAAATGCCCCCATAGAGTAGAGCAGATCCTGGCCAACCTTTATCCGGGGGATGTCTGTTTTAAGCCAATCAACCTTCCTTGTGTGTAATACTTCACCAAGATCCGACCTGTATTCGTAGGAGCCTGCTATACGGCCCACTGCGATCTGTGGTCGAGTTTTGAGGGGCAATACAACCAAGTCACCTTTCTTCATACGATGGGCGAACGAGTGTAGTTGACCTGTAAAATTTATGATCTTCGCATCTTTATCATCTGGATACGCCATACGCACAAGCTCTTGTACAGCATCTTTCGTAGTGGCTCTACTCAGATCAGGCACTTCTAAGAAACCTATACAGGCCACTCCATTATCTAAAGCTATTGCTTCATGTTGGCCTCTTTTTCCCGCACGAGCCATCCAAAGTGTCATGATGTCTCTCCTTGAGTAGTCACACTATCATGTACATCGATCTAATTCACTCCGCCATACGTATTTTGTGGCGGAACTTGGCATAAGTCCCGTAATCGATATACATCTGATTCTCATCAAGCTGAAAACGTGTTTTCGGCACTAAGTCCTGGACTTCCTTGATGCGGTCGGTCACTTCGAAGATAAACCCATCGCTCCCGGCACCTGAACCGTAAGAAACCAGCAGTATCTTCTGTCCCGGCTTGGCTACGTCCAATGTCGCGGTCAGACCCATCGGGGACGAACCGGAGTAGGTGTTCCCGAGCCATGGTGACAGCCATCCCGGTTCAATCTGCTCTTTTGTAAATCCGAGCATCTTGCCGGCACGTTGGGGGAATTTCCCGTTCGGCTGATGGAAAATGGCATAGGCGAAGTCTGACGGCTTCATATTGGCCATTTCCATGATGTTCTTCGCGCAATTTGTGACGTGCTTGAAATAGGCCGGCTCACCCGTGAAACGCCCGGCGTGACGCGGGTAATGCGCGTTCTCCCGCCGCCAGAAGTCAGGCGTGTCGGTCATATAGGCGTTTGTGTAAAGGACATCGGCCACGGAATCTTTCTCTCCGAAAATGAATGCCGCGGCACCGGCGCTTGCCGTATATTCCAACGCATCCCCGGGAGCTCCCTGGGATGTGTCGGCGCCTATTCCAATCGCATACTTGACCTGCCCGGCCATGACGAGCGACAGGGCCACGAACATGCCTTCCGTTCCGGCCTTGCATGCGAACTCGAAGTCTGCGCAATGAATATCCGGGGTCGCATTGATGGCGTCCGCAACCGTCGTGCCTGTCGGCTTAACGGCATATGGATGCGATTCGCTTCCCACGTAAAGCGCCCCGATATCGGCGGGGTCGATACCGCCCGATCGTTTGAGGGCATACCTTGCCGCCTCAACCGACATGGTGATTACATCCTGATCCGGCGCCGGTACCGATTTCTGATAGACCATCATGCCTTTCTTGTACACTTCGGCGTCGGTACCCCAGATCTTCGCTATCTCTTCGACCTTAATCCGGTAGCGGGGTACGTATGCTCCGTACCCGACGATTCCAACCATAGTGGATCCTCCTGCGAGCGAGTTAAAAAAATCACAATCTCGTTGATTCATTTCCCTGCGCGGGGATAATCTCCCCGCAGCGAACGCATAGCATATCAAATCGATTAAATCGTATCAACAGAAATCCTCATCCGGTAACATCAGGAATCTGTATCCGGTAACATCAGGAATCCTTATCAGGTAACCTGAGAAACCCTCATCCGGGTGACCTGTGAAATCCTTATCCGTGTGCCACCGCTACTGCCCGTCTTCGGGCATAGCGGTGCTCTTATCCGTGTGGCACCCTTCTGTCTTCAGAAGGGTGGTCCTCCTTCGTGCGCGCGTATCATCGTTCGCTTGACGCTCACTATAGATACGCGCTACCCAGTCTGGTGGAATACATTTAATCATGCCGGCTGGAAGCCAGCGCTCCTGTTGGAGATGTAACCAGCTCCGTGTGGCACTGACTTGCGAGTCTTCGAGGACAGCGGTGCTCTTATCCGTGTGGCACCCTTCTGTCTTCAGAAGGGTGGTCCTCCTT
>CBDVBS010000331.1:0-4754 GCA_965372275.1 uncultured bacterium
CTCCATCTCTTAATGATTTCCAGAGCAACTTCTTCTCGATCTCCTTCCTCAAGTTTCCTCCAATAATCATAAAAATCATCTTCTGGGACAAAGAAACCGCAATAGAAACAACAGATAAATCCCGGATAAGGGTAAAGTGGCCATTCGTCACCTTCAAAAAACTCCTTCTCCAATTCAGCTAAAGACATAGCTTCATATTTTTCAAATGGTTGAGTCCAAAGGCAATCCCAGTTTACCAGCATCATATATTTGCATACTGGGCATGGTAATGGAAATGTTGTATCGCTCACATATAATTTATACTTATAGTGCTTAATCTTCTCGTCGATTTCAGCAAGTTTTCCAGTCCCTGCAGTTTCATAGAGTAAATTCATATACGCCATAATTTCGATTCTATAAAAGCTCTCCCACATTTGCTTATCTTCAAAATCATCTTTTACTCCCACAGCATATTCTTTGATCTTCTCGTATAGTTGGGATGAACTGAACGGAAGAAAATCAATGAATTGGAACCCAAGTTCAGCAAAAAGATCATCGAAGAATAAGATGATTTCACTCCCGAGTAATCCCCTATAGTCTTTAAACTCATATTTGCTATGGATGACCTTATTCCTGAGGTGATTCAGTGCTTTAACAGCTTCCCAGTGGTTTTTGTTCTTGATTGATTTAAGTTTTCCTTCATTCCTTGCGAGATAAAGCAATTTCATGAAACTGATGATTTCATCTCGTCTGATATCTAATTCATCAATATATAGTTTTAGCATCTGCTCAATAGCGTGATGGTAGAAAATAACGCAATTTTTCAATCTTAATGTATCAAGTGAACTTTCGACAATAAGACGTGGGGGTTTATTTTTAGTAAAAATGGGAAGTGAGCTATGCTCTGCGCAATAGTCAACGTCTCTTGGAAAGTACGGGTTTGAGGCTGAAAAATATGCCTTCAATCCATTAATGAATGAATCCCTTGCGCTATACAAGGGTGTTAAATGGGTTATAGGAAGATCAATCATTGAATGCTCCCATTGATAATCAGTAACATAGCCTGGCAATCCCTTGCCGGGAACATTATACCCCGGAAAAGGATTTCCGGGCTACATATAGTCGGATTGGAGACTTTATTGCTTTACCACGGCACATCTTCAGGGAAGAAGATGCTCAACATATAATTTCCGGTGGTGCCGTGGAGGACGAAGAAATAGTTATCACCTTCGCCGTTGATATAGTCGCTTCCGTCAACTCGGAGCGGCGCGCCGCTTATGCTCGATGCATCGCCCGTGCCGCCCTCGGAGGTGGCAACATCACCGGAAATACTCCATCCCTTCAATCTCCCCTGCCCTGATGATAGCCTGTCGAGAGCAACGAGCACATCACCTGCAGCATGGGTGAGATCCTTCGGGTCTTTGAAGCCGGTGTCGTCATCGGTTGACGAGCCGGTGCCGAAATAACAGTCGTCATAAATAATGCTCGGATAATCCCATCGCGCGCAATAGTAATCGGGCGAACCCTCGAGTACCCAGAAGTTGGCGTCATCGATCGATTCGCACCCCCGCACATACTGGTCGTAGATGCCGTCATACCCGGTCTGTGACGATGTGGTGATCAGGTGGAAAAACAAATCCGTCTGGTCATAATCGGTCGGGCGGGAACGTCCGACATACACGACATGATACAAAGACAGCAATTCACCCCAGAGGGCGTGATGTTCATTCTTGTATGTTCCGCCGCTATTGGGCTGCGTCCAGATGTCGCGTATGGTCTTGCTGATCGAGTAGCCGCCAAGCGCCACGCCATCGGGATCGTAATTCGCCACGGTATTGTTATTGGCAAGTATGATGTAACCCTCTTCGGAAACATCGATGAAATTCATCGTCGGCACGCTTACATCAAGTTCGAGAAATTCGATAGCATAGTAGGGATCGTAGTAATCCGATTCTCTGTGCTTGTAAATCTTCTTGTCGCTGTAAAGAATCAGCAGATCGCCGTTTCCCGGATCGACTGCGATGTCCTTCGCTGACACTCCGTCCCGAAGGGGGATATTCTTCGTGGGATGGATATCGATATCGACGGGCACACTGCATTCGGACGCACCTTCGTTCTCATCGGTGAGCTTCAGTGTGACATTGCCATCAGCAGTGCCCGTGTAAGTATGCGTGGGATTATCGGGAGTCCCGGAGTAGAAATCATCCTCCACTTCATCGAAGATGCCGTCGCAATCGAAGTCCCACGAATATGCCAGGGCGGTGCCGTCAGGGTCGTATGAGCCGGTGGCATCGAAGATAACATCATATGGCCCCTCGGTATCCCACCGGTTAATTACCGCCGGGGTTGTAGGATCGATCGACAAGTCACAGATGGGGTCGTTCTTGTATGATGCGTCATGAACATAAAGATCAAAACGGAATCCGGCGGCAAGGAGATCGTTACCCGCTAAGTTGGGTACACCGAAAGTGTTGGTATAATTTTCACCGGAATAATCGACTATCACCCAGAATTCATGGCCCTCGGTGCTGGTGACATTATCAGTGGGAATTTCGAGATGGTAGGTGAAATAATTCGTGCCGGAACCCGTCGGGGCCTGGTCGGAAAACTTCTTAAAGCTGTCGAGCACGGTTGATGTGATGAAGATACGGTAGTCTTCCATCACACCGCCAGTCAGCTCGGAAAACCAGTCGTAGATTGAGATATCGAGGATAATGCTTCCGCCGTTATCTGATTCATCGATGTAATAAACGTCAGGCGTGATCTCAACTTCTATCGCCACCGTTTCCCGTGTGTTGGCCGGATGCATCGCCGGGCCTGCTCCTTTCCAGTTGGCGAGGATGGCATAGCCAAACGTGATACCCAGGGACGTCGGGAAGCGCAGGTAGTAATTGCGTATGTTGGTCGAACCGGCGCTGAACACTCCGTTCGTCCCGGCATTATCCACGAGCCATGTGAATGCATTGTCCGTCGAACCCAACCCATCGGCGAAGTACTTGTATGGGTTCACCGTCGCGGTACCAGCAAAGCCCGGGGTCGCATAGATGCCCGGCGTATATTCCACTATCGGCATCTGGTTGGAGTTGAATTCGGTGTAATTGAACCAGCGCGTGTAACCGTCAGGGCCACCGTTGCCGGAGACCGGGCTGGGGAGCATGAATTGATCGGTGTCTTGTGCGGCGGATTTCCAATCGGGGTTGAATGGGGACAAGGTGGCGCCGTTGCCCATAAAGACGCCGCGGACATCGTAACCGTTAAACTGGGTCAGGTTGGAAAAGGGATGCGTGATGCTTATATCCAGATCGATATCGACATACCCGGGCTGGAACTTGATCTTGTTTATGGCGAATGAAAGCGAAGCGGGATCCGTGTTGAGCATACTGACGACATTCGCGGTGAAGGCGGAATGACGTTTGGGAATCGCATTTACGATTTCATTCTCAACATCAATATATATTTCGTAATTACCCCAGAGATGGGGGGCGGTGAATTCAGTCTGACCGTGCAAGTCCCCGGGTTCGATCTGATCCGGCAGTACCGGGTCGATGTTATTGGAACATCCCGTTGCGAGGAAGATGCTAATTATCAGCATAGCCGAAAAAGTTGATATGTGTTTCATTGTAAAGGCCTTTAATAAGAATTTTGTTCCTTATTAATTATAACCTATGAAATGGGATTCCGTTGTTTCGGGGCTGTTAGAAAGAGCCGAAGAACAGGGACGGGCCTTTAGAAATGGAGAACGTAATCTCCGAACAACGCCCAGACTTGTTTCCCAAAGACTACACTACTGAGGCCTGTCCCGTATTACACCCTGGGTTCCGGGTGCCGCCTACAAACGAGTCTTCGAAGTTTGTAGGTGACCGAACTAAGGATTTTTTGGCAAACAAACGATATGAGACACCCACAAGCACATACAATCCCCGTGGAAACTTCGCCACCCGTTGTAGGTCGCATCCTGTTTTCATAAGATTTATTCCCGGCAAAGGATTGCCGGGCTACGTTACTATTTAATTAGATCCTCATTGATTTTGATCTTTGACCCATCCTCGAAGACAATTTGTTCTGGTATAAACCTATAGGTCATGTTATCAAGTCCAAGCTCAAAAAACCGTTCATAATCTTCGCAATATACTTTGACACCTTCAATTATCGTTTCATCTGGCGCGATTATCGAAGCATCGTAACTGTAATTAACCTTTTCAACCTCTCGCTCGAAAATATCGTAAAAGATGATATTGCCCAAAACTCCGCGTATCGGCTTCTCGGAAATGTTTTTTAACCCAACCGTGAGAATGACTTTGCTGATAAAATCCCCAGGCTTATTCTCTTTCTTAATAACTGAAAGGCTGATAATAGAATTTGCTTCAGTAATCGCTGCTTCATATTTTGCCAATGCCTCCTCTTCTGCTTGCCGTTGTAAAGCCCTTTCTATCTCAAACCTCTGCTCACGTTCTCTAGCTTCATCTATTACAGAGCCTACTGTTTTGCCAACGATGTTATATTCTTCAGTATCGCCAATTCCCATAAATACACCCGATGCTGCGTGAGCCATTACCCCTTTAGCGAAATATCCTTTCTCCTCGACTGTTAGGTTTGAATTAGTTACAGCTTTCGCAACGTCTTCGATATTATTAGCGGTAATGAGCATGCCTCTTATCTTTTCCTCTTGGCAACCTGCAAGCAGGACCAAGACCACTCCCACCACAAATATCAATCGCCTCATCCCTCTGACCTCCTTAACTATTTATCCACATATTCCTCTCTTGGTTCGTCCT
>CBDVBS010000332.1:0-4752 GCA_965372275.1 uncultured bacterium
TGTAACCTTGACACGGGGACTGTCATCCTGTCTTCAGGTGACTGTCCCCGTTCCCTACACATCACCACCGCCATCCACCACATCCAGCATGTAGGAATAAATGGAACACCAATCAGCGTCGAGGATTATTGCGTTTTGCGGGGGATTTTCAGATTCATTCCAGGGATGAGATGCCGGGTGACTTACTACACAACATCAAAATTGGCGACTGTCCCAATATTCCAAATCTCATTATCTGAGTTCATTAACTATTTCTTGATAAACATGATTTATCTTTCTGTAAATCTTCTTGACCTTGCGATAAGGTACCCCTTTTACAGGTTTCATGGTTCTCCTTACTATGGGATGTATACCTTTTATTTCACCCCGCAGGTCGTGTATTTCCTTAAGTAAGGGGATAATTCCCGGGAATTTAGCCAAGATACCTCTAGTATTCCTTATTATTTGTCCATAATCGACACCCATATGGTCAACAAATGTATACTTTATAATTTTATAAGATACGACCCGTCCTGAGAAGCTTTTCGAACACATTAGTGAGATAAGTATATGGTTTACCGAATCTATTGTTAAAATCCAATCATCATTCTTAATTCCCTTTTTCATAGCTGCTATACGCAGTAATCCCAGTAGGTTCCTGTAATGCTCAGCTGGCATCATCTGTTGCCATCTTACAGGAGAATTAACATTGTACCTTCTCTCCAATACTTCATTCATTTCATTCCTTCTATATGCTCTTCTTTGAATAATCCCTTCAGCTTTAAGAACTTCCTGTGTTTTATGATTCATATTGCCTACATTTCGAATCTGAAGGCTATGCTTAATATAGTAACTAGCGGCAGTCAACGCTTGTGATAAGTTATCGCTTTTTATCTTATTACTTGCCCAAGCTTCAATATTCGCTGTTGACTCATAATTCTGTATTAAGAAACCAATTATCACAGATACAAATGGGTTATTTTCCCCTTCAAATATCCTGAATAGCTCAACTTGCCTATACTTATTAATTATAAGATAGCTATAAAGCTGCGACCTTAATAATATACTCTTCGCACTATTTCTACCAGATAATCTAGCCCATGCTTTCCGACACAATTTATCTTTCCCAAGCGGATAGTTATGGTAAGATAGCCCTTTCCATAGGTATGCTTCATAATCCTCATGGTGCTGTGGTTTTAAAGCTATTTTTACTAACGCATTGTATATCTTCCTTGATCTATTAGAAGTACAGGTTGCAGAAATAATATTTTCTGCAAGGAATGGGTGCTGCTCTAAAATAGTCATTAGGGCCTTAATTGTCTTGTTACCTTTGGTTACGTTAAAGGTTGTGCACTTGAAGATTGTTTTATTCTCAATTGTGTAACTACCTTTCCGCTTACAAATACTCTCTTCAAACATTTTATCAATGGCATTTCTTTGCCTTCTTGTCAAGTTAGGTTTAGTAAAAGCTATGTCAAACAAACTTGGTGATAGTTTACCTATTTCTTTAATGAATTTACCGGTATCTTCGTGAACATCAATCTTATACTTGCTCACATTTAATATTAACCCCATTTCTTTGATTTTGTCTTCAATAAGGATTAGGGAGTTATGCAAATCATGAGGGTTTTTAGATAATAAGTATATATCATCAACGTATCTAAAATACTTCGTTTTAGTAAGTTCTATATTATCCAACGGTAGCAAGTAGAATTCAGCGAAAAAGTTCGATGGTTCAGGTCCCTGAGGTATTCCGTGTTTTAGCCTTTGATTAGGTTCATTGTTAGTCCATGATTCAAAAAGGTTAGTAAACATCCTAGATGCAGGTGTATCAATGCGATTATTAAATAATCTTGAGATCAACCGACGGTGACATATTGTATCGTAATATGAAGCGATGTCATATCTACCATAATAGATTAACCGGCTTCGTGTGCTCTTACAGCATTAGACAGAAAACGATTAAAATCGGCGCTGGTCCGCCAGTCAACTAAGAAGAAATCAGACCCCGGATCAGCTTGTGGTTGGTTAGCAAATCTCTTTTTCCTATATTTAGCACTAAAAGCTAAATAGTGTTTTTGGGCTAGTATATTAGCAAAAGCCTGATAAATAATGTAGTCCTCAGGATGTAAGACGGTAATCGTCCTTCTCAAGCCGGACGGTTTGACCCAGAACTCCTTAATTGTTTCATTTGGTATGTAATCTTCATCAAAGTTATTTCTAATTCGTTTAAGGATTGTATTGATGTTGATTTCATAGGATATGAAAATTTCTCTATAATACGCTTTGTATAAACGGTCACTTGTTCTCTTTAGGCGTTCCCAAGCAAGTTTCAAATTCTTAAGTGAGCTATAATCTCTAAGCATCATTCACCCCTCAGAATGAATCCGCATTGTATTTTATTTGCGTTATCTGCAATCCCAGTTGCCAACCACCAGCTCCATAGAACGTGTACTCCAACCTAAATCATCTACTAATGGCTACAATACCCACGATGCCTAAAACCTCATTACGCATCCCTTACCTTCATCCACTTAGGCCCTTTCACGAGCGTGCAATTTCGCATGCGCACTCCGTGACATAATCCGTAAATTACTACGCTTATTGTTCTGCTTGTTCTCATCTATATGATGGACAACATAGCCTGGCCAAATTTTGCCGCCTACTTTCTGTTCGGCAACATGCTTATGCACCGGCTTGCCTGAATTGGCATAGTGCTTATAGCCGTTCTTAATTTTTATTCTCGCCATTGATTCACCGCCCACCCCGTGTTGTAATAACCACGGGAAATATGTTGTGGTGAAGTATAGACTAAACGCCCGTACCCGTCAAGAGTCTTTGCTGCATAATCCCCTACGCCTTGGGATGTTTAGGATTTATCTAATCAAGCGGACTGGAAGTCCGCGCTCCGTGGGAGAAGATTGAAAATAACTTTCCCACAATTCAACCGTTTACACATTCGCGGAGTCGTAAGGGTATAAATGAGAAGCCTTCCTGAGCAGTTGAGGATGGCTTCTTATTTTTTTTCAACACGCTCACCTCCACTCAATGAGCAAACATTTGAGATGGAGGTCTCATCATGTCCAGAAATGCAAGAGGTTTTTCACTTGTCGAATTGTGTATCACGGTATTCGTTTTAGCCCTGATATGCACGACGACATTCCCCTGCTACATGACCGCGCGCAACAAGTCGCGCCAAGCCGAGGTCAAGTCGAATATTCATTCCATCCAGATCGCGCTCGAACGCTATGCGGTGGACACCGGCGGGGTCTATCCCACATTTCTCATCGGAGCCGACAGTCAATGTAACAGCATACGCTCACAGTACGATTCGCGGTATGCAAACTCCGAGAAGATTGCCGGCGGTGCTACGCCATTCGCCAAGAAGCCAGACAGCAACCTGGCGAATCAACAGAACTGCTTCATCACAAGGGACCCGTTGATCGAATTTGGATACCTGACCGAGTATCCGGTCAATCCTTTCGCCAAACGTGATGACGGCAAGTGGAACGGTGTTCTATCGACTAAGAAGGCAAAGTCAGGGCAATTCCCATTCGGCGGGGAGCATGGCGATCTGATGTTCGATCTCGGGTTCGGATGGGGGGACACGCCCCAGACCGATTTTGTCATGCACAAAAATGAGCAGCTTGAAGAGGATCAGGATGATGGCAAAAGTATTTTCGCAGATCCCGATTTAGATGCGCCGGGCAATTTCTACTACCACCCGATGTTCGCCGACATGCTGCCTGTTTATATCCATTACCTCTCTCATTACAACGAGGTTTATAATTCAAATAACTCAAACGGAAATTCTCTCAAGGCATTCGGCGTCAACGATCACGAGGCCATCGGTTTTTACCTGTATGGCTACGGCCAGGGTGGCAAGAAAAATTCAACAATGATGAAGGGATTGGATATTTTCAACCGGATGCCCGCCGATGATTCACGCCACGATACCGGCAAATTCGTGAGTGTCGAAAATCTGGTAAACGAATTCGGGGTCGAATGCACATACGAATTGGATTCGACAACATCCAACAATCAGAAACGCGTGGAAACCACGGGTTACCCATCAGCGGAATACGACCCGTGGACAGCAGCATATCCTGACGGGATCGATCCGAACAATCCATCAGGCCCGAACCTGAAATCGGGTGGTGACGGTGTATTAGACTGGGTTATCATTGAGGTAACCAGCGGGGTGGATTGCCATAGCGACCTGGTGAAAGACACCTACACATATGGCGGCGACGGAAGTCACCACACACCGCTCGGCAGTGTCAGTGCAGGGCTCCCAAGTGGACCGCCTCCTTCCATACCCCCTCCCGCTGCCGGTGGGACACACTATCCCAACCAGGAACCATACGACTTAACCTATTATGAAAACTATGGCGCCAACCCGTTCCTCGCGACAGAGGACGAAAACACATCCACCTTCGGAATGGATGTCGATACCGCGTCCTACACAATCGCCCGACGTTATATCTTCGACGGCAATATCCCCGACAAGGATTCAATCCGCACCGAGGAATTCATAAATTACTTCGACCATAATTATCCTGAACCGGAAAACAATGATGTCTTCTCCATCACCCTTGAGGGAGCAGTATCGGAATTCGGACGCCCGAATTATCACTTGCTGAAGATCGGTATCAAGGCGAAGGATGTCAGTTTCCATGACAGGCCTCCGGCGAACATGGTGTTCGTAATTGATGTATCGGGTTCGATGAACCGCGAAGACCGGCTTGAACAGGTCAAGAGAAGCCTTCGCAT
>CBDVBS010000333.1:0-4748 GCA_965372275.1 uncultured bacterium
TGGTCGATAAGGTCTTCGGGTGTTTTCTCACGCTGCGCCTTGTATTCGGGATATATCTCTTCGCGGAATGTCGGTCCGTGAAAATCGAGGGCGACCATGAGATAGTCGGGTTTCTTCTGCTGCACCAGCGCGATGAGCATATTGAGGAATCCATACAACGCCCCTGTCGGAGTACCGTCGGGCGCGGTCATACCTCCCATAATGTAATACGCGCGGAAGACGAATGAATAGCCGTCCACGATTATCAATGTTGGCTTGTCGGACATCGAAGCACCTCGTGGATAAATTTAACAGAATGAAGCTGCTAATGCATGCTCATCCCAAACGAAACATGGTGTAATGTGTCAAATCTTTGCTGCACGATTACAGTTGCGCTTAGTGCATGATAAAATCGTGTAGGATTATTTAATGCGTCTACTTAGAGGTGAATCGATATGTCGGGACACAGGGAAGCCATCAAATCAATTCCAGCTATTGCCGTTCTTATCCTTCTGAGCTTTGTATGCATCAGCCTGCTCTCCTCCTGCGGTTCGTACAAGAACATCAAGCTGACCAGCGCGGCGAAGGAGGCATTGAGAGAAAACCCGAATATCGACTACACGAAGCTGGTGTGTAATGTTTCCGACGGGATCGCCTACCTGTCGGGCTGGGTTTACACAGAGAAGGAACGTGAGTTAGCGGAGGAAATAGTACGCGGTGTGGAAGGGATCTCCGATGTACGTAATACCATCCAGATAGAAGAGGGCGGCGAAACGAATCCGGTGATGCTGAGTTATTGATCATATCGGGGACGGTCCTCGAATTTGACGGAATGCAGGACCGTCCCCGTTTTTAATATTATGCGGAAACTATCGATAATAATTTTCCTTATATCCATATGCGTGTCGTCCTGTTCGCACGCTATTATTGTCAGGGACGAGGAGCCCCTCTACAAAATCCAGCTTGAGGGGATGCGAGGCTACATAAACGCAAAGGGGCGGATAGCCATCACACCGCAATGGACGAATGCGGGTGATTTCTCCGAAGGGCTTGCCCCGGTTGAGTTCCGGGAAAATTCAAAGACCAAAACCGGGGTTGGCATATTAATATACAAAACCGCCTTTATTGACAAGTCCGGGCAAATCGTTATAGAACCCGATTGGGGCCTCGCTCACAGCTTTTCGGAAGGTTTGGCCGCGGCGGAGAAGGATGGGAAATATGGATTCATCGATAAATCGGGAGTGTTTGTCATCCCTCCGCAGTATGACTACGTATGGGATTTCTCGGAAGGAATCGCTTCGGTTGATATCTATACGCCTCATGGTTACACGAGGGAGAAAAGCTACTACATCGACCGGGAAGGAAATACTATAGGCGACGAAACGATGGATGCGGGTTCAGGTTTTTCTGGAGGACTGGGTCCGGTAAGTATTGGCGAATATCCTGATTTTAAATCTGGCTATATCGATATAGAAGGTGAATTTGTGATCGAACCTGTCTTCGATGTTGCGAGAAAATTCTCCAAAGGCATCGCCGCGGTTGAGATGGACGGTAAATGGGGATTTATAGATGCGAAGGGTGAGGTCATTATCGAACCCCGTTTCGAGGATGCCGGTGAATTCGCGGACGGCCTCTGCAATGTGAAACTTGATGATTTATGGGGCTACATCGATAAGGCAGGTGCGTTTGTTGTCGAACCCCAATACCTTGATGCTCGAACATTTTCCGAGGGAAGGGGAAAAATAACCACCGGCGAAAGGCATGACAAGAAGCATGGGTTTATTGACATTGAAGGGAATGTGGTGATCGAGCCTTTCTTTTTTCACGCGGAGCAATTCAAAAACGGTTTAGCATGGGTGGGATTCAAAGGTGAATATGGTTACATAAACAAGGATGGCGACATCATCTGGCGTCAGTCCGAGTGGATGAGATTTTAAACATCTGAAAAGATGATTGAAAATATATGAAGCGGGAATGGGATTAGTATATATTCTAATCGCTGCTGTTTTTTGCAGACCGGTTCTGAAATGAGCTGCAATCTCCCCCCTGAACGGTTGAATTTGCATATTTGAATAATTGAGATGATACTATCCCCGCGTGAGTTAGAGTTGAAATTATGGGTTACAGGTCATGAAGCATGAGCGCACCTGACATTGCCGGTACTCAAGGATCACACATCGATGCCAACACGGACACGAAGAAACCGGATTGGAAAGATAACGCGATCCTTTTTGTCGTTGTGGTGATCCTGGTATTCGTCACCCGGCTTCCATTTGTGGATGCAGGTTACGGTTACGAAGCGGACTCATGGCGTGTGGCAAACGCGGCAAAGGATATCGCGGCGACAGGTCAATATACTGCTTCGCGGCCCCCTGGATATCCGGTACAGGAAATCATATGTTCACTTATAGTCGGCGGGGGGGCAATTGCACTGAATAGTGCTTCGGCATTTCTCTGCGCGATAGCTGCCGGGTTCTTCATGTTATCAGTGAAAGCGCTCGGTTTCAGGATTTATTTCCTTGCGGCGCTCGCCCTTGCGTTTACTCCAATACTCTACGTATGCAGCGTGTCGTCGAAGGACTACCCATGGGCGTTGGCTTTTATCATGGCAAGCATGTATTACGCCATAAATCGAAAACCGCTTATCGCCGGGATGTTGTTAGGTTTGGGTATCGGCTGCAGGCTCACCTCGGCCCTGGTATATCCGGTGTTCTTTCTCATGTTGTTGAAGGAAGGAGGTATAAAGGGAAATCTGAAAGATATATTGAAATTTTCCCTGGGCACACTTTCGCTCGCTGTACTCAGCTATGTACCGGTGGTTTTGAGATACGGGTTTGGATTTTTTGAATTCAATGACGTCGAAGGCTTGTCGGTGGAGTTCATCATACATGGAGCGACAGTGGGGGTGTGGGGCAGGATAGGATCCTGGGCTATTCTTCTCGCGATTGTTCTGGTGATAATAAGGCTGATCGTCACGAGATCAAACATCCCCGGTCCCGCGACGGAAAGGCGTTACGATACAATTGCCTGGATAGTCGCGGTATGCCTGTACATTGCGGTGTTTATCAGGCTGCCACACCAGTCGGGCTACCTGATCCCGGCTATACCGTTTGTTATTCTCCTGCTGCTCAGATATCTGAGCCGCCGGATGATGATTATCATCGGTCTTCTGTTGATAATCTCCCCGTTCTTTTGCACGATCATCAATGAGGGTGAAAATGCGGGGGGGGCAAATTCGCCGAAATACCTGGCGCGCTTTGAAATCACCGGCAAACAATACGCACTGGATTGGAGAGGGATCATACTGCGCGACCATGCCGTGAGGATTGAAAGGCTGAAGTTCCTTAACAAGGTGGTAATAAGCGCTGCCAAGCTTGACGATAAATCGATCATTGTATCAGGGAGCTGGGTTCCCCAATTAAGTGTGATCCTACAGGATAATCCGGAGGAGATGGCCAAGTATGTTTATCTGCTTAATGAAGCCGAACTTCGAGGCTATCTCGATGAAGGTTACAACATCTGGTACTTGCCTGGGCAGTTGCAACTGAACAGGGATATTCTCAGCGTCGACCTCGCTTCATACGGTGCGCAGCCATTGTATCTCGATTAACTCTGGAAACGCCGGTTAACTCACCCACTCAAGCTTGAAATTGCAGGTTATCATACCGACATTGATGTTGCGGAAATTGTAGATGGGTGCGTCGATGTATTTCTTCAGCTTCTCTTTATCCTCGTCAGTTAACACGCCAAGCTGATTAACAGTTTCCACCACGGTCGGACCGTATGAGCGCGTACCACGGTCGCCATCATCTATCTTGATCGCAACCCCTCGATCCTTCCCCGGCAATCCGACCAGGTAAACCCCCTCTCCGCCGACCTTGCCGACATAACGACCTTCTCCCGCGCCGTTGAAATCGGTGCAGAAACGGTCGGTGCCGCCAATATAGTACGCCGCCGGATGGAATGTCCCAACCATCAATTTGCAGGCCGAGAGAAAGATCGGATCATCTGCAAAATATTTTTCCGGTGTCGTGAGACGCGCCATGCCGGTGGCCATATCCTTGAGTGAAATGTGAAATGTCGGCACCGAGCAATTGTCGGTGACGGCATCGATATCAGGGACGGGTATGCCGGTCAGCTTCCCGATGATCTTCAGCACTTCCATCTGAACCGGATGTGTTTGTTCCAGGTAGCTCTCGATATCCCATCCCATATGTGTGCACAGTGCGAGCATCCCGGAATGCTTGCCCGCGCAATTGCAGTGGAGCTGATTTGGCTCTTCGCCATTGCGTATCATTTCATGATATGTGTCGGTATGTATCGGCGGATGCACCCCGCATTTCAGATTGCTCTCATCTAATCCGACTTTTTCGAGTATCGATGCAACCGCCGCGACATGCTTCGGCTCACCGTTGTGACTTGCGAGTATTAAGCCGCGTTCTTCGAGTGTGAATATATCCTTCGCCTCGGGCCACAGGGTGAATAACGCCAACGCCTGCCACGATTTGATAGCCGAACGTGTGAAGGTCCGCCTGTTTTCATCACCGACCCTTGCGATGAGGCTGCCATCACCGTCCGCAACGGCGATATCGCCGCTGTGTACCGATTCAACAAGCCCGCCTCTAAGTATGTGTACAAGAACTTCAGCCATTTGCTTACTCCGTCATTAAATATGAACAGGCAATTATCGCACACCGAAGCCTGACGTTGCATTAATTATTCGTTCTTGATGGCACGGTCTGCCCGAGTCTTCGAGGGCTGACCGTGGT
>CBDVBS010000334.1:0-4743 GCA_965372275.1 uncultured bacterium
ACGAGTCTTCGAGGTTTGTAGGTGATCAATCTGAAGGAAAAGAATCAAGGCAAATCATACAAGGGAGAACGTCAGTTCATAAGCATGAGCTCAGATGTTGAACCGTAAATATCTGGTGGTTTTATGGAAACCGGATTGCATGGGTATGACGTTACCATATTCACCTACAAACTTCGAAGACTCGTTTGTAGGCGCCACCCGGCTTCGAAGACTCGTTTGTAGGCGCCACCCGGCTTCGAAGACTCGTTTGTAGGCGGCACCCAGACTTGAGACAGAAAAAATTATGCAACGTTGGGGTTCACCGCTTATGACATGCAATCAGGGCATGGGGTGAAACCTTCCATCTTGACCTGCTCTTTCTTGTCGGGAAAGAAACCAACCGCCGATCCGTTCCTCAGGATTGCATCGATGTTGCATCCGTCTTCCCCTTCCACTTCGTACAGCAGATCGTGGACCATGTGCGATTCAGTATCCCCAAGATACCTTCCTGCTCGCTGTGATATTACGTAGCTCAATGGTGCCGGCCTCCACCGCATTAATCCTCAATATTCCAAAGATGCCATGCTTCCCCGAACACGATATCCCGGGGGAAAAGACTACTTACTGAAAAACATGTCGATGCAATCCTCGCAAACCAGCCATGGCGTCTGGTCAGCGAGTATCTGTTCCTTGATCTGCGCCACCGCCTGGTCGCGAGGCATCCCGAATTCCATCATGGGTTTTATCGCTATATCGAGATACTGGGTCGACTCCGCCACAGCCTTAAGTGGAATAAGATACCCGTTAGGCTTTTCCACGCGGCAATTGCATACACCGCAGATGCCCTCTGATACACCCGACCGGTCCCACCATAGAAGGACTTTCTGTTTTGAGTCGTTCTTGCTTGTGATGACATCATCCGGTTTGACCGCTTTGGACGGATCCTCATAACGTTCTATCCTCGGACCCTTCTTCATCACCTCCCGACTGTGCTCTGCCTTGCGCTTGTTGATGAATTGCCCGACCGCAATCACGATGACCACTACGCCAAAGATGATCGCGTACAACAAGAGCTTGTTTGGATCCATGATTCTCCCCGAACTCGCGAAGACGGTTAATACTCAACCGGATGAAATAATTGAGATACCCGGTCATCAAGAGAAACAAAATATCTGAAACGATTAGATTTGTTAACTAATGAGCAGACGCCAAACTGTCAATCAACCGGTCGAATTCCGGGAAGCTTGCATCCCCAACCGCGGGATTGCGCAGCGTACATCCTCTTAAGCTGACCGCTCCCGCAACCTTGCATGCTAATGCTACACGATGGTCACCGAATGAGTCAAATTCAGCCGGATGTAATTCCGTCACGCTATCGAACGAGAAACCATCATCCCATTCATCGACTTTAATCCCCATTGCTTTAAGGTTATGAACCGTTGAGGCAATCCGGTCCGATTCCTTCACCCTGAGTTCGGGCATCCCTCTCACCTCGAACACTCCATCCGCCGATGCCCCGACCATCGCAAGAAGAGGAATTTCATCGACCATCCCAACGGCATCAGATGGCATAATATGCGCGTTACGGAGTTTCTCACCGCCCCTCACGCGCAAGTTGCCGTAAGGTTCATAGTGCCTCGGATAAGCCATGTCGATCTCGATATCCGCGCCCATCTTCATCAGGTGGCTTATGAAAGCCGTACGCGTGGCATTCAAAAGCACATCTTTGATGATGATATCGGATCCCGGTATCAGCACGGCAGCCGCGATTATGAATGCCGACGACGAGATATCCCCGGGGATGAACAACACCGATTTCTTCAACTCCGTCCGTCCCTGGATGCATATCCCATGCCCCTTGCCGCTCTTCATGATCTTGATGTCCGCCCCCATATCGATGAGCATTCGTTCAGTGTGATCGCGGGTGGGCATCCGCTCGACAACCATCGTCTCTCCACCGGCATGTATGGCTGCAAGGAGTATGGCCGATTTCACCTGCGCGCTGATCACCGGGATTTCATAATCGATACCCTTTAACCTGCCGGCTTTGATTGTCAGCGGTGGGTATCCCCCGGTGGTTTCGATCTCAGCGCCCATCAGACGTAACGGCTCGGCTATCCTTTCCATGGGGCGTTTAGCAAGTTGCTCATTCCCCTTGAGCCGCCATTCCCCCTCAACGCCCGCTAACAATCCCGCAAGCAGGCGCATCAGCGTGGCCGAACCGCCGCAATCGATCTCCGCGCTCTTGATATTGGGATCATACTTCCCAAGGTAAACCCTCCCCGAACGGTCCGTCCTGATTGAACATCCCAACATATTGACGGCTCTTAACCCCTGGTGCACAAGCGGGGTCAACGGCAGATTCCTGACCTGGGTATCCTCGGTAAGCCCCCCGAGTAGAATAGCCCGGAATGCAACCGACTTGTCCCCGGGCGGAGTGATGGATCCTTTCAGCGGCGCATCAAGAAAACGTATTTCTTCTATTTCTTCCGCCATGGCATCTTCTTGGTTCAACAGTATCGATACATCTGCTAAAGTATATATATATCACTATTTTGTGTAATGAGGAAATAAAATGCTGAAATGGATTCTGATATACCTGACCGCAATATTCCTTGCCATGACGTTCGCATCATGCAATTCTGCCCAGCCGCCTGCCGGTACCGATCAAAACGGTAACACCGGCGAACCCGTTATTGAGAAAGGACAGCCTTTCGAGGAAATCTACGCCGACTACATAAGCGACGATGAAGAAAAAGCCAAAGCCGCAAAAACTGAATTGAACCGGCGTTTGGGGGAATTTCACCCGGAACTGTTGAAGATTGCGACGGAACAGGACCCCGTGAGAAGCCCCGGGGCAATCGAGTTGATAGGCAAATATGACAATGATGAAGCCCGTGATGTGATCCTGCCGGGGCTCGATTCGGAACACAGGGAAATCGTGGTCGCGTCGATAATCGCTATCGGGTACCAGGAGGATGAACGCGCATTCGAACAACTGATGGAACTCAGTTACTCCGATGACGTTGGAATACGCGGCAACTGTATCACGGTTTTGGCCAACTTCCCCGACCGTGAAGGTGTCAAGGACAGAATACGCGAACTGGCCGGTGACGAGGACAAGAGAGTTCGGTTAGCCGCATACAGCGCTATGGGTAAGATCTCCGACCCTGAAGACGATCGATTTCTCTACGATGCAATGATTCGTGAGGCCGCAATGATCGAGCCTGACAACAAGGAAGGCGAAATGCTCCTCTTTATCGTATCAAACGCTCTCCGCAATGTTCTCGACACGGATGACTGCGAGTGGTTCGTCGAAGGCCTTGGCGATGAATACCCGGATTCGCTACGCTATACGATCTTCGATGCCGCCGCTGAGCAGCACTGCGGCAACGCGGTTGATCCGTTGATCGAAATCTGCCGCGACACCGATGATAGCGACATGACCCGGTTTCGCGCCGGGTTCACATTGGCTTATATCGGTGATCTTGATGGTTACAAAACGGCGGAACACATTTACCACCAGGTTGAATATGGAAATATCAACATAAACCAGATGAATTTCCCGTCATTCCCGACAACCATGAGCCAGTACAGGGAACTGCTTAACGATATGGAAATGGCTTCAAAGCTGGAAGAGTAAGGCCATTCCCACCAAACAAGTATTCAAAATCATTGGGTACCGCACCTTATTTTAGAGGAATCGCACACTGAAGTGTGCGGCACCCGGCAATCTTAAGAACAAACAACTGCATTAACGGGTAGTGTAGGTCTCCGACCTACACTCGCAGGTCGGAGACCTGCGGTAACCTGCTTGACTGAAAACAGTTGTAAACCATGTTCAAACATAATCGAGAATAACAACGGTGGGACGCTGCGGCATATTCGCCGGGTCAATAGTGAAATTGGTGCTGCTTATCCGCACGACATCACTCTTACCCCTGACAAAATCCTCGACATTTCCAATCGGCAACGTAAGCACGGGTGTCTTGTAATGCATCGGGAAGACATACGATGGTTTCAATTCATCGACAATCCGCGTCGCCTGCTCCGCATTGATCGTAAAATGACCGCCCACGGGTATCATAAGAACATCGATGCCGCGCAGGAAATCCATCTCGGCCTGTGAAGGGACGATCCCTAAATCCCCTAAGTGAGCAAAGTCCAATCCGCCTGTTCCGAAGCGAAATGCCAATACATGTCCACGTTTACTACCGCTCGATTCATCGTGGGGAAATGTCCTTGCCTCTATCGAAATGCCCCCGGCATCATGTATCCCTTCCGTCCTAACGGTCACATGTTCGGTCGGTACAAACTGCTCCGCCGCGTGGTCGAAATGGTCGTGGCTGATGAGTAATATATCGCACGAATAATCGGGAATCCTGTAACCGATGGTGTCATCATACGGATCGATAAGGATACTTTTCCCCCCATCCTCCCTCAGCCTGAAACAGGAATGACCTAACCATTCAACGATTACGCTCATAATCTCGCCTCCGGAAATTCTATGGATACGCCGAATTCTATCACATCATACGATGCCGCATGCATCAAACGCATCATTCTTATGAATGACGTTTCACATACAATAAAGTTCCAGGGAATCCGGATTCCTGAAAAAATCCGTGAGGGAATTAATACCCGACATCTCATCTCGACTTCAGCTACTATCTTTCCGTGTGCCACCGCTACTCAGCGTCTTCGCTGATAGCGGTGCTCTTATCCGGGTGGCACTGACTTGTGAGTCTTCGAGCATGTCAGTGT
>CBDVBS010000335.1:0-4694 GCA_965372275.1 uncultured bacterium
TGGAGGGTATCGGGTTACTCACATGGTTGTTCCCGGCGTTGGCTGTAACGAAAGTTTTCCCGCAGAACGACTATCATCATCTCGACGTCTTCTCTCATACCCTCGCGGCAATCGGGGAGCTTGAGAATCCTGAATTATTCGAGGACCCACGGTTGAAGCCGTATGCTGAGCGCATTACCGCTCATATTCAATCCGCTTTCTCCACCGGGCGCCTCCGGTTCAGCCTGATGAAGTTAGCGATGCTCATGCATGATATCGGCAAACCCCCTACAGCGTCGCAGGATGAAAACGGGCGGCTGCATTTCATCGGGCACGAGAAGGACAGCGCGCAAATGGCGAAGGAGTATTTTACCACCCTGCGGTTCAGCAAGCGGGAGATGAGTTACATGTTGCTGTTGATAGAAGGGCATATGCGCCCGGGGCAAATTCATCTCGAATCGAACAATCTCCATAAGCAGGTATATCGTTACTTCAGGGAATTCGGTGACGCGGGGGTCGATATGGCGGTATTCAGCCTTGCCGACCGTCTCGCGGCACGCGGACCGGATGTTACTGAGGAGATGATTGATGCGGAGTACGGCATATGCGTCGAACTGCTCGACACGTTCTTCAATCGTGCCCAGCTTATCGCACGTCCGCCGAAACTCATTAGCGGACGTACGTTGATCGACGAGTTAGGTGTTCAGCCGGGCCCGAGGGTGGGAATACTGCTCGACCGGATCGAGGAGGCCCAGGTGGACGGGCTTTTTACCGATGCCGCGGGTGCGAAGGCTTACGCGAAGCAGCTTATTGAATCATACGATTCCGAGCACGGTATGTAGGTCTTATTCTCCCATTAACAATCGATATGGGGATGACGGAATAACCCCCGATGCGGTACCGGTTAGACACCGTAGATGTTGACCATATTTCATGGTGAAATCGTGTTGCTTATCCCTTTTAATATGCTGATTACGATGCCGCATAAGTTTGATAAAGAAGGTGAATTCTGTTAGAATGCATCGTTCAAATATCGCCGCGGGGTGGAGCAGTGGTAGCTCGTCGGGCTCATAACCCGAAGGTCGGCGGTTCGAATCCGCCCCCCGCTACCAAGGAATTTATTACAGGCTCCCGGGATAGTGAAGTTGATTTCAACTTCCAACTGTCCCGGAGCCTGTTTTATTCTATTCTTGAGGCTGGTTCTTTCGCCGAATAGTATTGATTACTCCCCTTTTCTGTCTAACAGTAAATGCTAATCATCGAATATTTTCCTGTACACATGGCAGTATGGCGTCTTGCCGTTTTTTTTATAATAATCCTGATGATATTCTTCTGCGGGGTAAAATTCACTCGCACGGCTAATTTTTGTCGCGACATCATATCCCTTATCTTTCAAGGTTCCAATGAGCTTCTCGGCTATCTTTTTCTCTTTTTTGTCCAGGTAAAATATCTCTGATCGATATTGCGTTCCAACATCAGGTCCCTGACGGTCAACCTGTGTGAAATCGTGCGTTTCGAAATATAGTTTCAGAAGCTCTTCGTACGACGTACGCGTGGGGTCATAAATCATCTCGACCGCTTCGGCATGTCCGGTGAAGCTGCTGCATACATCCCTGTATGAGGGATTCTCTGTATCGCCGCCAGTGTATCCGACAGTCGTTGATATCACCCCGTCTACTTTTTTAAAATGATACTCCACACCCCAGAAACATCCCGATGCGAATATTGCTCGCATATAATTATCTTCCCCCTCACCGGAAGGTGTGAAGTCCATCGATATTGAGTTAACGCAGTGACGTGTGTTCTTAGGCGTAAGGCTTTCACCGTAGAACACGTGTCCAAGGTGGCCTGAACAATTCGCACAAATGATCTCTGTACGCTTGCCATCCGCGTCCGGAACATTCGTCACCGCGCCCGGAATTTCATCATCGAAACTCGGCCATCCGCAGTGGGAATCGAATTTATCCGAGGAGCGGTAAAGCTCTGCCCCGCATTGCTTGCACGTGTAAACACCAGGCTCCTCATTGTGCAGGTATTCTCCTGTAAATGGTCTCTCGGTCCCCTTGTTAATTATCACAGCCTTTTCTTCCGGTGTAAGGTCTCTATACACAGTGCCGTCTCCAGTATTATTACTTCGTGACATCTTTGATCTGACAACTGAAAAGTTCTGACAAGACGATAGCACTATCAGTAGAACAGCTCCTAATGTCAGAATCAATAACTTCTTGTAGCTCAATTGCATAAAATGATCACCTATTAGGAATTATTCTCAATATTATATGCTACAAATCAAGACATTAATTACCCTGGTTAGGTTCAGGTACCATATTACCGCTGATCCGATATTCTTCAGGCCCCGCTTCTCTTACTTGGTTAACAACTATATGTGATTCAGGTCAAATCGTCTCCTCTTGCATGATAGTAGGATACAGTCTTAAGGGATCGGTTATATTTAAACCCGCTTCATAACATACGCGCTTTCACTTTAATCCGATGCAAGTATCACCTGTGGGGGTTATAATGGCATCCAGCATTTTGAATTTTGTATGTAAACCTGTTTAGGCTGTAACTGGATGCTGGGATGAACGGCTCGGATGATATACGTGATAAAGACAATCGGGTTCTCCATTATTTCAAGGACAACAGGTGGTTCATCATAGCGGTTGCCTGGGTACTCACGCTGCTGGTAGGGGGCGAGGGGTTACTATGTTTACCTCAGAACTGATCCGAATATCACCGAGGTGTCGGGCTGGGAAGCTCTGTATCTCGCATTGCAGCTATTCGTGCTGAGCGGTATGCACTTCACGAGGCAAGCAGGATTGGATCTCGATGTGTTGAGCTTCCAGCACGACTGTTCTATAATTTCCCAGGCAAATGTTCTCACGGGAGTTTCAAAATGGAGATAAATGTATTCTTCAGTTTCGTAGCAGAAGATATAGAGCTTGTGGAGCAATTCAGGGATGATAATAGCAAACCATATTTCCGCATCTGGAAATTTGCGATCATTCGATAAAAGAACCGGCTGGGGATAATTGGCATGATAAATGTAAAGAGCAGTTAGCTAAATCAGATATAACATTGTGTTTGATAGGTCGAACGACTTGGGAAAGTGAAAATGTTGGATGGGAAATAGAAAAAAGCCTTACTTTGGGAAAACCTGTTATCTGTGTCAAGCTGGTTGATGAAGATATCCGGATACCTGAAGCATTAGATATTAAGGAAGATGCCGTTCTTCCATGGAACACAAAGTCTGTTTTAGAACGTCTCAAAGCAGAGAAAATTAAAACAATGGTGGGTTGGCTATTTCCCCAGGGGCAGGAAAATATTTCAGAAGGCAGCAAACCGCTGCTGTTTGAACACTATAAGCTCATTATTGAGAATCCAGAACGGCTAATGGCTCGCAGGCAGGGGCTGCACAGTTTTTTTTCTGACACTGAACACGATTCTCCTTTCAGGATTTGGTTTCCTGAACCGGGGCTTCATCATTCCGAACTACGTTCCTGATGCTTTCGGAGCAATCATCTTCAATGGTCTGATCTTTAGCCTGGGCGGGATTCTGTGCTGGATATGGTATCGGCTCCTGACTTCATACAGTATTTTGAATGACTCAATATTCGATATAGCTGAAATATTGGAGGATCACCTTGACGCATCTATAACCCGCGCCCAGTGGAGCAGCCTGAAGAAAGGCAAATATGAAGGCAAGTACAGGTCTTTCACGAAAACGGAGAGTTTCATTCCGATCATCTTCGGGATCATCTATTTATTAATAGCTGTTGCGACTGCAATTCTTGTTTGGAAAGCAGGAGGCGTAGCTTAACGATTTCCACTATACCCCTTACAGCTTATTCTTCAATGGCTTCAACGAATGTCCCAGCCACTCCGACGCTTCCCGCACCTCAGGGAAATTCTCACCGACACAATATGCGCGTGCCGTCAGTTTCATCGCCCCGACATCGCCCCAGCCGTCGCCGACGAATACCGTACGCTCCATGGGAATTCCAAGCGTATCGCATTCACGTTTGAGAATTGCGGCTTTGTCCTTCCCGGGGACATTGTCCGTTGTGTTCATCTCAATTTCCCCGGTGCAGAGATCATTCGCATCGAAGATTATTTCATTGGAGCAGAAGAAGTCGAATTCGATGCCGTACTCGTCGGCGAAACGATCCCGCCAGAATGAGAAACCGCTTGAAATAACCCCGGTCTTGTACCCACGTGCTTCAAGATAATGCAGAACTTCAATTGCGCCTTCTCTCAACGGAATTGCACGGATGATGTCGAGGAATTCCGCCCTTCGACGTCCTTTCCAGTGAATGAGATTCGCGCGGGCGTATTCATCATATGGTGTTCGATGTTCCAGGTGATGCTCCAATAGCTGCCTGCCGACGCTTTCATATGACCCGAATCCCGTGTGGATATATTGCCAGCACGATGTCTGGGCGTTCAACGTGCCGTCATTATCGAAAACAACCAGGTCGAACGACCTCGGCTCAGAATTATTACGGTTTTGCATGGGTGCAAAGAATAAATGAAGGGTAGGGGGAAGTCCAATGAATACACATCATGGGTAGTGTAGGTCTCTCGACCTACACATGCCCTTACGTAACGCCGCAGGTCAGAGACCTGCAGTACCCAGTTCGTAGTAAAAAAAGAGTTGATTTAAAGGATTGGTCTTATTCAGCTTCAGCCTCGATGTTTTCTTCAGCCTCATCTAC
>CBDVBS010000336.1:0-4690 GCA_965372275.1 uncultured bacterium
GCTTCCGCCTTTATGCACATGCCAATGCATGCCCGTACTCTTTGCATCGAATACCTGCATGCGATACATCCCGACATTACGCTTGCCGTCCTTCCCCTTCGTAAATACGCAGGGCAGCGTGATAAACGGTCCGCCGTCACCAGGCCAGCATTTCAGGATCGGGATTTTGGTGAGGTCGGGATCATTATCAATGATTTCCTTAACCGGACCGGATTTGACTTTGTTCGGAGGATATTTGCTTATCTCATACAATTTGAATAACAGTTTCGCTTTATCGACTAATCCATCCGGAGGTTGGGTATCGATCATCTCACGGATTCGTCCGGCGATCTCATCGATATCCTCAACTCCCAACGCCCGGGCCATACGCGCCTTCGAGCCGAAAGCGTTCATGAGGACCGGGTATTGACCGTCATCGACATTCTCGAACAGCAGCGCCTTGTTCCCCCCGCTGCCCTTGCAGACCCGGTCGCATACCTCGGTCAATTCGAGTTCGCTTGACAGATGCGCGTTGATTCGCAGAAGCTCCCCGGCGTCTTCAAGCGATTTGATAAATTCTCTCAGCGATGCATATGCCATAACTTTTTCCCAAGGCGATAAATTCTATCAAATATCCGTCAATCCAAGAAGTTTCATGTAATATGGCATCATGATTTCAAATAATCTGGCCCTCTGACTTCATGTAACCCGGCCATCTGATTTCATGTAACCTGGCCATCTGACTTCATGTAACCCGGTATTCTGATGCCGGGAAATAAATCCTGGTTCTTCTAACAAATCCCCCCCAATATCTCGACTTTCGCCATTTCCTTTCTGTGTGCCACCGTTGCACCGTCCGGGTGACACGCCCACGGCCGTCTTCGGCATTGGGCGTGTCTTTGTTATGACACCACATGTGTGCCACCGCTATCCGAGTCTTCGAGGACAGCGGTGCATTCCATTAAGCGCGCATCATCGGTCGCTTTGCGACCTATAGATACGCGCTACCCGTTCGACTTTCGCCATTATATAGCTTTGGCTGACACGGCAAGTCTTGGGTAGAGGTTACCCGGAGGGTCACCCTCCGGGAGGCTTTGCCCTTACAATAATTTTGAATAAGCCTCAGTACATGCTTCTTAGTATGTATGCCTTATGCTATATTAATAGGCTATGGATGATTCTGTATACAATGTAGTAATCTTAGTTGTCCTCTACCTTATCGGGGCGATCATCAATCGTGTCACCCGTGGCAAGAAAGACAAAGCGATGCAGGAACTTGCCATACGGCTGAGCCTCGAGTACGTTGAAGGCAACATGATGCGCAAACCCCGGGTCGCGGGTATGTACGAGGACCGGGAAGTGATGATCGAGGATATCACCCGTTCCGGCAAAGGCGCGGACAAGAAACTTTTTTTCCGGGTTATCATGTTTACAGGGGTTTCTCTGCCTGATTCCATCCGAATACACAATTCACGAAGCTTCGGCCCGGTGACTGACCTGTTCAGCGAGATAGGCGAATTCTTCGGTGTGCGTGATATCCCGTTCGACAATTCCGTCTTTGATGATAAATTCCTTGTTCGCGGGCGTAACGAAACCATAGTGAAATCCGTCATAGATCCCGCCGTACAGGAATCCCTTATCGGCCTGTCGAGGGTAAATCTCGTCGCCCAGGATACGGAGATTATCTTCGAGGACGAGGGAATGGCATCGGAGAATGAGAGCCGAATACGAATCATCCTCCAGTTGCAGGATGATATCGCTTCCACAATAGAAGAGGTTGCGGCGGTAAAGGGATTTGATTTCGAGATTGAAGAGAGACCGGTTGACACATTCAAACCTAAAACAGCCCCTGAAACCACTCACACTCTGTCGGATATCGCTGCCGTGGGCGGGCTGATGGGCAAGGCTATCATAAGTTTGGATGCAGACATAAAGCCCCAGAGATCCGACTTTTATCCTCAACCCGCATCTCCGGACGATGTGATTATCCAGCTTAAACGGGAGGGCTATTACACCGGCGAATAATCTCGGCCTCCCCTCATTCATGACCCCATCGATTAATATGGATTTCCAGGCTTTCTTTCAGGCAATGCGGGAAATGAAATATTCCGGTCGGATATGCATCGAAACCTGGCCGCATCGCTGGGAGCGGAGTATTGAAGTTCTGCGCGAGGAGAAGATCATCGCTTAGGACCTGTCTCTTCGAAGCATATAACCCGCTTATCAAATCATGAAATATATTTCAAATTACGTCATAAACCTTGGAAATTTCACCGGGGCGGTATTATGATAGAAATATCATTTTGACCCATCACAACGAGGTAAGTGCTATGGCAAAAAAACGTTTTGGAGACCTGCAGGATCATTTCCTCGAAATGATACGACGCACCTCAACCATCCTTCCAAAAGATGTAGTGTCGGCGTTGGAGGCGGGGCGTAACAAGGAGAAAAAGGGAAGCCCGGCAAGGAGCACCCTTGATGCCATCCTCGAGGATATCAAGCTGTCGGGGCGCACATCGCTGCCGTTATGCCAGGATACCGGTACCCTGATATTCTACATCGATGTACCGATGAACCTTCCTCACAAGGAAGTTGTAAAGGCAATTGAGAAAGCAGCCATCGAGGCGACAAAGAAAACATACCTGAGACCTAACTCGGTCGATCCGGTTACCGGCAGGAACCCCGGCAACAATCTCGGCCCCGGCGCGCCTAAGATTCATCTGCACCAGTGGGACAAAGACTATGTCCAGGCGAAGTTGCTGCTCAAGGGCGGGGGAAGTGAGAATGTAAGCGCCCAGTATAAGCTGCCGGATATCGGGATCAATGCAGGGCGCGACCTGAAGGGCGTATATAATGCCGTAATCGACGCCGTATGGAAGGCCCAGGGCAAGGGATGCGCGCCGGGTATCATTGGCGTCGGTATTGGCGGCGACAGGAACTCGGGTTACGAGGAAGCCAAGGAACAGTTATTCAGGGCGTTGAATGACATCAACAAGAATCCGGAACTCGCGAAGCTCGAGAAGAATCTGTTCCGGGACATCAACAAGCTCGGTATAGGTCCGATGGGATTCGGCGGCAATACCACTGTTCTTGGCGTGAAGGTCGGTTACCGTATGAGAGTACCCGCATGCTATTTCGTGAGTGTGGCATATCTTTGCTGGTCGGCAAGGCGTAAGAGAATGTTGTTGCATCCCGACGGCAAGGT
The DNA here is from genome assembly GCA_965372275.1 of uncultured bacterium. Taxonomy (GTDB): domain Bacteria; phylum JAJVIF01; class JAJVIF01; order JAPKYR01; family CAZSPL01; genus CBDVBS01. The sequence continues at coordinate 3,185 of CBDVBS010000336.1, forward strand.
GAAATACTTCGATCATTAGGGTAGGGGAGTTCAACATCACTCGACCTGGAGGTCAGCAATGGCTGTAATAAAATTAAACTTTCCAACTACCGAAAAGGAAATTCGCAAACTTAAAGTCGGCGACGAAGTTCTTTTGAGCGGAAGGATCATCACCGGACGTGATGCCGCTCACAAGTGGATGGTTGAGAAACATCCAAAGGAAGTCGCGGACGTTCTCAAGGAAGGCTGCATATATCATTGCGGCCCTATTGTGAAGAAACACAAAGACGGTAGCTACTCCTTCGTGGCGGCAGGACCGACGACATCAATACGTGAAGAGCCTTACACTCCCGAGGTACTGCGTCACTACAAGGTCCGCGCCGCGATCGGCAAGGGCGGACTCGCAGGGGCCACGTTAGCCGCATGTAACAAGTATGGCGCGGTTTATCTTCACGCCATTGGAGGACTTGCCGCCGAACTGGCCAAATGCGTTGTAAACGTTGCGCATGTATATAAACTCGCGGAATTCGGCGTACCGGAAGCCATGTGGGTTCTCGATGTCGTGGATTTCCCGACGGTCGTCACCATGGACAGCCACAAGAAGAGCCTGCATATCCTGATAGAGAAAAATTCCGGCATGGTTCATCACAAGCTTATTGGTGTTTAAGTACATCCCATAATCCATGAGCGGAGATAATTCTATGGGCCAAGTGGAAATAGACAGACTCAGAATACTCCTGACATCCGATGGAGAAGAAAGTCATATCGATCTCCGTGTCGATGACGGCACGATATGCTGCTTGTTCTCGCGGGATATCAACAACCTTCGCACTGTCGCCGATGCGGTCACCGGCTTAGGTGATGGATACGAGGGACGCATCTTCATCAATGGAAATCCCATCGACAAATATCCCTGCGGTAAGAGAGGGATCGCTATATGCGGGCGGAATATCGGCCTGTATGATCATCTTACCGTTGCCGGGAACCTTGCCATCCCGTTCAAGACACTTGGGATCAAGGGCGCGGAAATGAAATCCCGTATCCAGAACAGGCTCCTGGAATTCGAGCTGTACGATTATGCCTCGGTTTATCCGGAGGACCTGTGCCCAGCAGACAGGCTGCTGCTATCCTTCGCGAAAGCCGCGTCATCGAATCCCGAATTGCTCGTATGCGACTTGATATGCCCGAATCCATCCGGGTTTGAAGGTTTCGGGACGCTCAGCCTTCTTAAAAACCGGGCCTCCGCCATGGGGCTGACCGTCCTTGCATTGACGGAAAGCAGCTTCCATGCGCTCAACTTCGCGGATAAAATTGCATATCTCGGCGATGGTGAAATACTTCAGCAGGATTCGCCAAAGGATATTATCAACTCGCCTGAACATATCGAGGTCGCCAGGGATTTCGCTTTCCCCATGTTGAATATATTTGATGGAATCGTAACCGAGGAGACGCCGTTCCTGTTCGTGGAAGATGGTGGAGTATATTTCAACCTTCCTGAAAGACTGAAGGACCATTTCCGCTCGAAAC
>CBDVBS010000337.1:0-4689 GCA_965372275.1 uncultured bacterium
CGGGGAATCCCTCGTAATCATACTTTGTAAGAACCACCAGGGAAGGAGCATCCGGGTTGGGATCGTAATCAGGATTCGGTGGAAGCAGCTCCAGGTCAATTGCATCTCCTTCCTCAACGGGCAGCGGGATTGTCATGATGTGTGTGACGACGGAAACCTTGGTTACCGGGTCCGTATAGATGTTAAAAATCTCAACTTCCGCGCCTGCCTCCGTTTTCTCCAGGATATACAGCTCGACGTTCTCTATCGGGGGAGACTCTTCGACTTCGAGGACATCAATCGCCAAGAGCGAATTAACGTCGTTAACTATAAGTCCCGCACCTTCTCCGATGAATTCCGCGGGGATCGTGGCGTTGAGAATAATCTTCTTGGTCGAGAAATTCGCTTTGTAGCCCTTGAAGACCGGCAGGTGATCGCCGCCGTTTTCTGCCCAGAGGCAGTAGAGCCTTGCTTCGAAGCCGTTACAGACATCAACAACGCCAAGGGTGTTTGCATAGAGCGGGTAGTGAGCCTGGTCGTCTCCAAAACCATCATCAATGAAGATGAAATCACCGTCAACCATTACAACCGTCTGGTTAAGGGGCACGGAGAACATACCATCAAGGAACGACCCTTCAGCACAGTTGCTGAAGGCGAGACTCCCCCCCACGGCGGAGTCGATCCTCACGGGTGGGAATGGTTGAAGTGACATATTCATAGGATTTATATTTTCAAGATTCAATGCGGGTACAGGGAGTGTGAAAGTCATATCGAACATGCTGATAGCGGCACAATTGGACATCGCGTCGGCAAGGAAACCCCCGTACTGAAACGCCCCGCCCGCCGTAATCCCGGCGATATCGTTGGTGCAAGTGCTGATCTGCACCATGGAGAAATTCGGCTGCCATCCAGTGGCGGGCTCTATTACATAGATAGGGTAAATATCTCTCAACGTGTATTTTGAAGTATCGTACGCTTCAATCGTGAGCTTGTATGGTTCCGTGGATGAGGCAGCAAGGTTGTCATTACTGAACTCAATCTCCCAGATATCCCCATCTTTGCTCATTTCCTTTGTTCCGTCGAACAGTTCGGCACACTCAATTGTGACTTTCTGGACGTCGTCATTCCTGTCGAGGACGGCGCAACTGAATGTAATCGAGTTTGAACCGTCGCTGTACAGGATGCCGTCAACCTGCTTGTTTTTTATCCGGTAAGGTTCCCTCGATCCGTCCTTCGGACGGAAAGCATCGATGGCAAAGGTTATGGCGTAATATTGCGGAGGCTTCGGGACGATAACCCTGTAGGTCTCCGTGAGCTCCCCTCCGCCGGGGAATTCTCCGAAGTCATTGTCCTGGCCGAATCTCATGAACGGGTTGAAATACGGCGGCAGTTCGTCGTCCCAGATTGATACCCACCCATCGGGGGAGAGAAGATCATGTCCGGCATCGTTCAACAGAAGTATTCCCATGACATCATAACCCGGGATCGAGGTTGGGTTTCTCAACGTAACGTCAACGGTGGCAATTCTCGTGAGGGTGTTGAAAATCTTCAGTACTATGGTGAGACAATCATCACACTTGGGCGGTACAACGTACTCTGTAACATCTATATGCGGACTCGCTGTCCTGATGGGAACAACATCCACCGTCATGGCAACAGTGTCGATGTACAAGTTGTACAGGCCGAGAAGGCAATGCCCGGATTCACCTTCCGGTGCCCTGTAATCATATGTGTCCTCGCCGGCAATTGGGCCTGCCGGGTTGAGATCACCCGAAGAGCAGCCCACGATGAGCGCAATCGCGAGGATAATTGTATAGGTAAAGATTGTACGGAACATACGCCGTAACCTCCATTTAATACTCTAACCTTTTAAGTATATCAGAACACATGATACCTCACAATAAGTACATGCAATTATATATCCCGTCCACTTGACTTTTACCATTTCCTATCTGTGTGCCACCGCTATCCGAGTCTTCGAGGACAGCGGTGTTTTGCCATGTGCGCGCATCATCGTTCGCTGGCGCTCACTATAGATACGCGCTACCCGGTTCGGTGGCATTTTCAGCAAGCGGGTAGCGCACCCTTCAGGGTGCGTTTTCTATAAATCAGGCAAGACGCACCTGTGAAAGGCGCGGCGCCCATTTCCCAAAATGCTTGTTCTGCAGCCGGATTCTGTCTTGCTATGCGTCATTCGGGCATCCCTCTTATTATGGTATAATCTGGTTTCACACCACCGAGGGCCGTTTGTACAGGCCCCGGAAGGAGCACAGGAGTAAGATGATTAAAATAACCTTCCCCGACGGTTCCGTCACCGAGTTCCCGGAAAACACAACCCCAATCCAGATTGCCCAGGGCATCTCCGAGGGCCTTGCCGGGATAGCTGTCGCGGCAAAAACGGATGACAAATGGCTGCGCCTTGACGAGCCCCTGACATCCGACATGCCGTTGCGTATTATCACTGAGCGTGATGAGGAAGCCCTCGATCCGCTGAGACATACCGCCGCCCATGTCCTGGCACAAGCAGTGCAGCGCCTGTTCCCGGGCACGAAGCTCGGTTTCGGCCCGGCTATCGAGACGGGATTCTATTACGATTTCTTAGTGGATGATCCGTTCACTCCCGATGACCTCGAAAAGATAGAGGAGGAGATGAAGCGGATCGTTGACGAGGATATTCCGATTGTCTTTGAAGAGCTGGATCAGGAGGCTTGTATCGCCCGGCTCAACGGCCTTGGCGAGCAACTCAAGGTGGATCATGTTCCCCTTATGGAAGATGAAATTTATGGTTTCTACTCACAGGGCGATTTCACCGACCTGTGCGCGGGTCCGCATCTGCCGAGTACGGGCAGGATGAAATATTTCAAGCTGCTGTCAACCGGTGGGGCGTACTGGAAAGGCGACGAGCGGAACGCGATGCTCCAGCGAATATACGGAACTGCGTTCTTCAATAAAAAAGAGCTGAAGAAGCATTTGAAATATCTTGAAGAGGTGAAGAAACGCGATCACCGGATCGTGGGGAAGGAATTGGGCCTTTTCGCCATGTTCGAAGAGAGCGGAGCGGGTATGCCGATATATCTCCCGAAGGGTGCAATGATTCGCAGGCTGCTCATTGAATTTGAGGAAGCCGAGCACTTACGTCGCGGATATGAAATTCTCTCTACCCCGCATGTATTCCCCGCCACTTTATGGGAAACATCCGGGCACCTTGAAAATTACCGCGAGAATATGTATCTCTTCGAAATCGATGGAAAGCAGTACGGTATCAAACCGATGAACTGCCCCGGGCATGTACTGGTGTACAAGAACAGCCTGCGTTCGTACCGCGACCTCCCTGTGCGATATTTCGAATTCGGCCAGGTCTATCGATACGAACGTTCCGGCGCTCTCACCGGGTTGGCGAGGGTACGCAGCTTCACAATCGACGACGGTCACATTTTCTGCACACCCGACCAGATGGTCGATGAACTCGCCGGGGTGATAGACTTCTGCCAGTACCTTTGGAAGACACTTGGCTTTGAAACCCACGCGAAACTCGCCACCCGTCCGGAGAAAGCTATGGGTGATAATAAACAATGGGATTTCGCGATAGAGCAGCTTAAGGCCGCGGCATCCCGGATGAATGTCGAATACGAAATCGACGTCGGCGGCGGGGCATTCTACGGACCGAAGATCGACCTGTTCATCAAGGATGCATTCAGGCGCGAATGGCAGGGGAGCACAATTCAGCTCGATTTCAACCTGCCTGAGCGGTTCGACCTCTTGTACGTGGATGAAAAAGGTGAGCGTGTGCGTCCGGTGATGATACATCGCGCGGTGCTGGGCTCGTTCGAGCGGTTCTTCGGCGTTTATATCGAACATACCGGCGGGGATTTTCCTCTGTGGCTTGCACCGGAACAGGTGCGTATATTGCCAATCACCGACAGGGCTGTCGAGTATGGCGAGGGTGTCCTGAAGCAGTTGAGGGATGCAGGTGTACGTGCCGGTATCGACAAACGTTCGGAAAAAGTCGGCTACAAAATTCGCGAGGGTGAGCTTCAGAAAGTGCCGTACCTGCTTATCGTGGGCGATAAGGAGGTCACCGACGGAACAGTCGCGGTACGTGTAAGACGCGAAGGTGATAAAGGTGCCGTTAAACTCGAAGAGTTCATCGATAGTATCAGGGATGATATGAAAATACCTTCTTCGGCGGATAACCAAACATAACGCCCGTCTGTGTGTCTGATAATCGGAGAGAATTTCATAAAGAACGCTTGCAGCTACCAACATAATGGAAATGGTGTTTCGGGAATTTATTCCCGAAACCCTTGAAATAGTATCCAGAACAGTTTCGGGAATAAATTCCCGAAACACCGGAAAGCCTGTTTTTTCAGCATATAGCTATATGTAACCCACGGATTTATTTCGTGGGTTGCTGGTCAGACATCATGGTAACTTCAAATAAAATCTTATGTCCGCTGATCGTGGTGATCCTGCTGGCCTTGTTTGCATGCGATTCGTCTAAGCCCGTTCCCACAAACCGCCTGGATAAGCTGCTTCCCGACAGGTTCGGCGATTGGGTTATGACCAACACGGTGCGCAATTCGGGAGTCGCCCAGAGTATAGTCATCGGGCATTACCAGAATACCGGGCAGAGGGTGTCACGGGATCTCGGGGATGAGGAAGAAATACGAATCGTGGTTGAGGATTGGGGGGGGAGCAGGGGATCGGCAC
>CBDVBS010000338.1:0-4682 GCA_965372275.1 uncultured bacterium
GAGACGCTTATAGCGCATGACGTGGCTTTAAACCCGGCTGTTTTCAACCAGCCATGTGAAAATAGCATACGTGTTCTGTGTGCCACTCTTATGCGTTCTTTGTCGCACCCATATGCATTCTGTGTGGCACCCCTTTCCGAGTCTTCGAGAAAAGGGGTGGTCTTCATATAGTAAGAGCTTATGAAGATATGAAGACCACTCTTCTGAAGACAGAAGGGTGCTACCCGGAAAGAGAGTGGCGAAAGTCGGGTGATTAAGACATATAAAAAGCCCGAAAGACTTCCCTCCCGATACTATTGATAGTATATTTAACCCCGCATCACGCTGGTGACTGGGGTACAGGTACAGATGCACGAGCGTTGAGGAACAGAATGGTAAAGCCCGGTTATTCAGTGATCCTGATAATGTTCTTTCTATCGACCTTACTCGGATGTTCCGGGGGCTCTGATAATGCCATGCAGCCCGGGATGTCCGACGTGTCCGCATCGAATAATCCCGATGTTCACCGCGTGTTCTGGGGCGGATGGGAAGTCTGGTTTGATATCGATGGTCTGTCCGCCGAAATCCGTCCCATACGTTATCCAGAAAATCATTTCAACGTCACCGGGATGATTCAAGCCCCCGGCTGTGAGAACTGCCTGAATATCAAGGTGAATTGCTTCGACCCCGAGACGCGAATATTGAATGTCGACATTTGGCTCCGCAATGCATCCCAGTACGCCGTGCGTGATGTGCGCGGCATCCTTTATTCGGATGATTACGGGCATGAGCTTGCGAACGACGACGGCTGGACCGGCCTTTGGGATATGCCGGGCGGTAAGACGATCAACCCGTTCAAGGCGTTTTCCAAGGATACGGACGGGCGGATATTCATGTGGGACGCTGAAGCAGAGGAGAAATTCCTCATACGCATTCCCGAACCCGCGGTTTATTCGGCAATCACATTTGCCATCGACGCATCATGGCCCGGTAATTGCGAGGAGCCTTTTGAAATAACCAATTACAAACAGTGGGCCATCACCGATATACAGGGGTCGTCAGGCTTGATATATATTGACGTACTCGACTGGCAGAATAATGTTTCCGGTGTAACCCTCGAAGCACCGGAAATAACCGGCGAGGTCTCGACACCCTTCTCAAACGTCGGAGGGATCACATGGGGATTGTTGCTTACGAATAATACAGGCGCGCCCGAGGGTTTCTATGAAGCGCTTGTTAAGACAACGTCGGAGGGGGATGGCGGCCCGGCATTGTATGATCTCATCACTATCGCCGTCACGACCGACGGGATTAACCTTGATTTGCTGTTCGCCCCGCCCACCGGGGATGAACTTCAGGCGATCAAGGATGACTGGGCATCACGTGATGTATCGGTGCAGAATTTCCAGGTAGAGGGGCATACCAACGAGACCGACGGGCGACAGATGTTTTTAGTTTCACATACCGTTGACGGCGAGAAGCACTATGGGTTGGTGCATCTTCCTGCGGGGGATATCCAGCCCGGCTCGCTTCCGGTATTGATAATCCTGCACGGCGGTTGCAGTGGTACATCCAATCATGAGCTGTATGTCAACAATTACATCGGCAATAATTTCATCCAGGTGATTCCATCTTTCCGCGGGGAGCCGTTCGAGGTCATCGGCGGTCCAATGGCAGGCGTGTATTATTCGGAAGGCGAGCCGGGGGATCATGACAGTGACGCCGACGACACGATCGCACTTCTCTCCTGCGTACTGGAGAATTTCGGCCAGGCCGATCCGGAACGTATCGCGATGGTCGGCGCAAGCCGTGGGGGCGGATGCGCGATGCGAGTGAAGATTCGTGACCCGAGGGTGGATGGCGCTGTCGTATTCTACGGTGCATCGACTTATATGTCTGACAGCATCAAGGCCGCATGTTTTGCGCATCTGACCGACCCGGCATTCATGGGTAGCGACCCGCTGCAAGCATTAGCAATCACGGATGTAATCGATCCGCTTACGGCCGAAACGATGAACATCATCGATGCTAAACACAGGCTGATGTTGTGGTCGCCGCTCTATTTCTTCGAAGACATGCTGCGAATACAGGTACATCATGGCACCGACGACCCGATTGTGCCGGTATTGCAGGGCGATATGCTTGAATATTATATGAACGGCGCGGATATCACATCGCCCGATTATGAATACTTCCGCTATGAAGGCGGGATACATTCGAAGGGAAGTCTCATCGGCCACGAAGCGCGTGTGGAAGAATTCATGGAGTGGATCGTGGGTCAGGGGTAAGAATGTATTCACATGAAGTAGTCGAAAACCTGAATTACCAGTAGAAAAAGTTTTTGTCTCTCGACCCCCAGGATAAGGGGAGTTACCAGTCTGTATACTTGACTGCCCGTAAGTTGAGAGAAGGAGATGCACTGGTTGTAGTCTGCTAAGTGCTCCACTAACTAAATCACTTGGAAACGCCAGCAGAAATATTAACTTTTTTACTACGAAAATATGGAAGTAATATGTGAAAGAATATTACTGAACTGTGAACAAAATCAGGCTGAACCGCATCTATTATTGTGCGATATGTTGACGTAGGCATATCAATAGCCGATAATAATGTAGGCAGAGCCTTTCGAAGGGAGATTACAGCATGGCCAGCGATGCAGAATTCAGGAAGGCCGTATCTAAAGAGAAAGCGGCATTCCGTAAACAACTTCAAAGTCTGCTCGATAAGTATCGCGATAAATGGGTAATCTTTAAGGATGGGCAGTTAATTAAGGTTTTTGAATCGCAGGATGAAGCGTATGCAACAGCTTTAGAACTCTATGGGGCGGATGAGCCTTTCTTGGTGGATGTTGTCCAAGAGGAGGAATCGCAGCCCCTATCATTTTCTATTGAATTAGGGACTGCTTATGTCACCTAAAAAAGGTTCGAAAAGGAAGCGGCAAACCCGAAAACCAAAACCTGCGCAAAAAGCGATTAAAATGCCCAAGGCTACAGGGCCTGACCTTTCTGCCCAAGAACCTCTGACTATAACATACGAGAATCCCAAAGCTATCCGCGAGATGGGGTTCTTAATCCCAGCGTCGATCAATGTTCCGGATGCCCTACATAGCAAAATAATGTCAGCTGGCCGTTTACCTCCAAGACCCGTTGAAGGCTACATGATAGTTGATACAGGGGCATCAATGACCAGTTTATGTAAAAGCGCTATCAGAAAACTGAATCTTCATCCAATAACTTCAAGAAAAACTCATAGTGTTCATGGTACTGAAGAGACCCATGTTTACTATGTAAAAGCTAAAGTTGGGCCGGGGGATCATTCACTCTTTAAGGAAGGCCAGTTTGCCGAGGTTAATCTTGAGGGGGGAATAATTGAGCGTTACGAAAAGCACGGCATTAGCATTATAGGCCTGCTTGGACGTGATTACTTTGAGGGAAAAATCCTTATTTGTGACTTCATAAAAGGCGTGATGACAATTCGCTGGAGTTAATTCGCTTGGATTCCAGGTTGGCATTGCGGGTGATCGGACCTTCCCGTGTATTTAAGTAACCTACGAATCCCATCTTCGTGGGTTCTGTCCTTATTCCAACCCCCTCACAAACTCCAACACCGCTTGGGATATATATTGCGTATGTTCCCCTTCTTATAGATGACGAAAGTCGTGCGCACGATTCCCATGAATTTCCTGCCGTACATTAAAAAGATATTTAACTGCTACTAAATGTTTACGGGTGGTAATTTCATGGTACAATCATATTACTCCAGCAGGGAAATCAATTTGAGCGTTAGGAGTGCCTTATGAAGTATTTTACTGGAGTCGCCTTGGTCATACTGACTTCGGCTATTTTTTTAACCTCATGCTCGCAGGGGATATCCCCGATTGAGCCTACGGCAATGGAACCCGCACCGAAGGTATCCGATACCGTCAATTTACACAGTCTATGGGGGCTCTACACCTTCACCTGCGACCCGGGCAAGGGAACGGTTGAAGTAATCCCCCTGCGCGAAGCCGATATGCATCTGAACGCGCTGAAGTCCCTCGAACCGCCGGCATTGGTTTTCTTGAAGATAGAAGGCCAACCCCAATTTAGCGGGAATATTCTCGATGTTGATATCGGATTGACTAATCCATATCTTGGCTGGGACCAGTTCACGGGGTTTGACGTGTGCGGGATAGTTTTCACCCACGGTTCGGTGAGTGGATTCAGCGACCCGGATATCGTTATGGCCAGTGAAGGGGACACGCGTCTTCTCAATGCCGACGGTTACACCCGTTGGTGGAATCCGATGGAATTTCCGCATGGAGATACGGTCAACTGCTATACCGACGGGATGATCGGTACTCCCGCCGATAGCGCCGATTTCAACTGCACAATAAACGGTTACAAATATTTCGCGGATGGGTTAGATAAAGATGATCCGCCGACCGAACTGGATATATCGAAGCGGGGAATGTTCTCATCCGGGAAGAAGAATGTCCGTCATTACAAGATCGACATGAGCGGAGGATTCATATTCAACTACGCGGTTGACGCCTGCTGGAAGAAACCCGTTGTTATCCCGCCGATGAACATCCCCGGCGATTTCCCTCCCGAGGCGAACAGGATGGAAGCATGGAATGTTGTTGTGACCGAGCTGCTGAATAATCTGTATTACGTTGATAATACCTACATTATCGGGGGCGAGCTTCTAATTCGGATTGATGT
>CBDVBS010000339.1:0-4655 GCA_965372275.1 uncultured bacterium
GGGATAGCCTCATTATTGTCACTCTCCATCTCTGGATCAGTTCTGCTGAGTGATTCAATAAGTTTAGAGTAGAATGACTCAGATCTACGATGATGTAAGAGATTCACAATCCCAGTAGAAATATTTTCATTTAGTCTCCTCCAATCAAAGATTTCTGCTGCTCCCTCAACAAGGCTGTCCCAGCATACTTCCTGACAGCCCCTCTCAGGGCATTCAGAATCATTTTTTTCGAGTTGCCCAAAAGCAAAAGCTGCCATTCCGATTGATGAAGGTTCATCTTTTGCATAAATTCGGTTTGTTTTTGACAGAACGCTTTCGCATACAAATGCGAACCCTGAAGATTTCTGGAGTTTCTTTAATCCATCAACATCCCCAGCATAGATTGTTTTCTCTATCCGCGGACCCAGCAGGAGTTGGCGGGCATGATCCTTGTCGACATTGAAATATATCGCTGCTAAACCATCCTCCCAATCCAAACCTCGCAGTTCAATTTCAATGTTCTTCTTGATCTGTTCTGGCCTCAGTAGTTCAGCTTCCCCTCTCCACGAGCCTTTAGCGATGGCTGCGTATAATGCCTGAACAGGAAGAGGCACCTCCTCACCAATTTGACGATAAATGGATACTATCCTGTTGATGAATATCTTGATATCTCTTGGAACTACTGAGCGGTCCTCAGGAACCTCTTTGACAATGAATATCCGATATATCTTATGAAACTCATCACTGTTATTGTGCCAAGGGAAGGCGATTTTGAATTGACTCTCAAGATAATCATGGGTTTTTGTTAATACTGGCGGAGGTAAATGGAAAGTGATTTGAAATGTCTTCTCGGTGAACGCAGTCACGAGTTCATTCTCAATATTAGATTCAGTAGTATCCTGTTCATTGTCGAAGTTATTTAGGAGGGGTAAAGCATCATCAAATAATCCGATATCATTGTTTGAATAGCTTATCCAAAGCTTATTTAAGGCTGAGGGGTCGTATGGGACAAGCAGCCAAACCCTTTTCTGCCATTCTTCCTCCTTTTGATCATTAAATTCAAGGAAGGTGCGCATCGTGGCCCAAATATTAAGTGCGTCATATGGATCAACCCTGTCCAAATTATCAACTACAATTAGTAGTTTCCTATTTTCATGCTGTGCAAGGGCTTCTTCTAATAGGTCGTGGTATTTATCCTGAAATTCGATAGATGTTGGACCAGGAGTTTCTGTAGTTTCTGTCCACGTAGTTGTTCCCGTCTGGTTTACACCAACGGCAAACCTACTACGCTTATTCTTGTTGTTCCCGGTTATATTACTGCTCTCACTCTTATCTTGAGATTTACTTAACCGCGCCTCACCAAACATACCAATTCCAAGTATCACCAGTACTATAACTGGACACAAAGCAGCAAACCAAGCATACCAAGGAGCTTCAGTGCGCTGGTTAATTAAGGCAATCGCTGCAGCTGAGATGAATATAGTGATTGCTAATGCTATTGCCGGGAAGGTTGGAACAGGCCAAGAAGCTGAATTAGTAGTCTTTTGCTGCTTTGATAACTTGTCTTTTTCTTTCTTCCAAGTGTCCTTGTGAACCCATTTAAATTCCTTGGAGGCTTTATCTATTAGTTTCTCTAAGAATATCCTTCGCAGAGGGTCCCCTTCGTGACCCCAAGCATCAAATTCAAAAACCTTTGTTGCATCTGGATTGGATGTTCTGTGGAGTTTATCTTTTATTAGTTGGACAACGGTTGATTTTCCAGAACCCCAAGAACCTGTCAAGGCAATAGCTTTTCCGCCTTTCTCATTCAGGACAACATCAGTAATAGCCTGTGCCACGGCTTTGTGTGGCCCGAGTTCATCTTCTCCCACAGGATCATCAGATAAATAATGAGTTTCACGGATTTCCTTCTTCTTAGACATTCCTCAAACTCCCTCAAAATATACCTAATACTATCATTTTCCATGGGGATGCTAAACCTGGTGCGTGCCGCGTTTTCCTTCGAGGATGATCACCACGCCGTCGGGGATGCCGTCCGGGTCCGGGAAGAACACCATCAGGCGTGAGTAGTCGTGACCATCGGTGAAAATATCCTTACCCTTTTTGAGATTACGGCCGTATCCGACGAGGACATATGACATCACTTGCCCGCGACTGTCATAGATGGGGATATATGTGAAATCGCCGGCGAACGACTGGCCGACGTTGCGCGGTTTCATGAGCCGTTCGTGATAGGGATTTTTGCCGAAGCCGTCGATGAAACCTTCATTTATGAGCTGGTCGATATTTTCAGGGAATGAGTTGAAGCGATCGGCGTAATCATCAAGGCTTTCCTGCAGGGCTTCAAGGTTTTCGAGAAGGGCTTCGGTTTTCTGGCGGTTCGCGAAGATCGCATAGAGCGGGAACGTGACGACAACAAGCAGAAGCAGGTACCCCACGAGAAATAGAAACGGCATCCCGCTCTTCGTACGTTCGATAAGTTTATCCTTCCTCGGTGCGGGTTCATCTTTTTTTATCAGGAGGGCGTGGCATGAGTGACAGCGTGAAATCTGCTCGTTGATTTCCACGCCGCACTCGGGACATTTCATCTCAAGGCCTCCCGTACGGCGATATCGACAGCTTCCCCAGGTGTATCGGCCTTGAATACACCAGCGGTATTTTCCCATTCACCGTCGAACTCCCAGCTATCGAGTGTAATCACCGGTTTGCCCATCTTACGTGCCAATCCGATTTCGCTCAGCGTCCCGGTTTTACCGCCAACCGCGATAGCGGCATCGGCGGTTGATGCAACCAACGTGTTACGTGCGTTGCCAAGTCCGGTGGGAATAACGATATCTACAAAAACATTCGCCGCTGATTTTTCATAGACAGGGATAATCCCGATAGTCAGTCCGCCTTCATCCTTCGCGCCTTTCGCGGCCTGCTCCATGCATCCGCCGAGGCCGCCGCATACGAGGATGGCATTTTTAAGTGCGATATGCCGCCCGACTTCGTATGCGAGCTTTGCCTCTTTCTCACTTGGACTGCCAGCGCCGAATAAGGCGATTACTATTTTATTTCGAAGTGCTTCCATCTTCCCACTAACACAAATCTATCTTCCATACGACCAGTAATACCGGGCATTGAGCCAGAGGCCCGCAATGAGAAATAATGCATTGGGTATCCACGCTGCGACCATCGGATCTATCGCGCCGCCTTCACCAGCCTTAAGCGCGATCGTGAGTATAACGTAGTACACAAATACGAGTATCATCGACAGGCCCATACCAAGGGTGGATGTCCCCCGCTGCGGATTCATCCCGAGCGGTGCTGATAGGAGGATGAATATCAGGCACGAGAACGGCGCGGCGATCTTGGCATGGTATGTGCTCCAGAGCTTATTGATTCGCGCGGGTTCTTTGTTGTCATCTTTTTCACGTTTTATATAATCCCTCAGCTCCTGGAGGCTCATCTGTTCTGGGTCCTTGCCTTCGTACATGATCTGGCTTGGCGTGCGGGTGAAGTTGATATTGAGTGATTCACTGTCCCATGTCCACGTGCGCTGGTCGCCGCCGGAATCGTATCCGAGGAGCGTAACATTGTTGAAACGCCACTGTTGGGGTGACCATTCCGCCGATTCGGCAAGGTATGTGATCTTCTCTTCGCTCTTGAAGTCGATGAGGATGACGTCCTTGAACACTTTCCCGTCGCCTTCCGATGCGCCGAACATCCAGCCGCCCTCGCTGTCGAAGTAGCTTATGTTGAACGTTTTGGTGCTGAGTCCCTTTTCGATGATGGCGGTTTTGACCATCGTGAGGGCTTTAGTGGTCGATTGAGGCGCGATCTTCTCTTCGATTATGAATGTCAGGCACACGAGAATCCACGCCGCGAACGCAAGCGGCAGCACGATACGTCCGAATCCGATTCCCCCTGCGCGTATCGCGGTGACCTCGTTGTTGCTCGACAGGCGTCCGAATGCGAGGAGACTTCCGAGCAGGGCGCCCATTGGGAACGTGTAGGCAAGAATTTGCGGCATGCCGAGCCAGAAGAATTTGAGGATCACCCAGATGTCGAGATCGTACTCGGTGAAATACTTCATGGCTTCCCTGAGGATGGTGAAGCTCGACATGATGGCGGTGAATGCCAGCACGCCCACGATGAACAGCGGGATAAATTCGATCAGTATGAGCTTGTCGAGTTTCTTCAAGGCCCTTTACCGTGGGAAATTCATCTTCCCTGATATTATAACCGTTTGCGGGGCTTAGCCCAAATATTGGGGTATGTCAGTATGGGGAGATGTCCGCTCCCTTCCGCCTTCGCTACGTTTCGTCGGACGAGTACGGTCGCGGTTCGGATATCTATATGCTGGGTGGAAGTTGGCACTACTACCATCCAGCTTACATTAATAAACATCCGGGTGCCACGCCCACTTCGAGTCTTCGAGAGTGGCCGTGCCTTTCTAATAACCATATCCGTGTGCCACCGCTTATCCGAGTCTTCGAGGAAAGCGGTGTTTTATCTTAAGCGCGCATCATCGGTCGCTTTGCGACCTATAGATACGCGCTACCCAGTAGATACGCGCTACCCAGTAGATATTCGCTATACAATGATGTGGGACCGGGGGGCACGGGCACACACCTCTGCGTGTTTTGTGGGTGTAAGTACCAACACAACGGGACACGCCCAATGACGAACAC
>CBDVBS010000340.1:0-4634 GCA_965372275.1 uncultured bacterium
GGTCTGCCCGACGCTTTGGGAGGGCTGACCGTGGTGTCTGTTGAGTCCAGCTAAGACCACGGTCAGCCCTCGAAGACTCGGGCAGACCGTGCCATCAAGACATTAGTATTTCAAGTGTCTATGCGGACTATTCCGGATCGATGCCGAGGTCGCGGATGGTGAATACCGGTACATATACAAAATCCTGCCCTAATTCTTTACCGAGAGCCGTGAGACTTTCACTGCCGCCCTGGAGCCTGTCAACGAGGCAGATGACCTTCTTGACGTTCGCTCCCAATTCAACGGCGGAACGAATTGCATGAGCCACGCTTCCACCCTTGGTGACGACATCCTCGATGATTGCCACGTCGAGCCCCTTGATCTCCATGCCCTCGATGAGTTTCCCGGTGCCATGATCCTTCTGGGCTTTCCGTACAATAAACGCAGGTATCGGCTTGCCGTCACGATATGCAGAATTAGCCACCGCCGCCACCATCGGATCGGCGCCGAGTGTCGGTCCGCCCACCGCTTTGATTCCGGCGTCTTTCAGCATCCCGTAGATGACCTCACCGACGAGGAAGCATCCCTCGGAGTTGAGGGTCGTGCGTCTCAGGTCGAGATAGTAATTCGACTTCGCGCCGCTTGCGAGTGTAAACTCACCCGTCATAAAAGATTCTTCGAGAATTACTTTCCTGAGCTGTTCTTTTAGTTCGTCCAATTTATCACCCATGACATAAATGTGTTCCCGGGCATTTATATAGATAATGCCGGGGCCGGAACATTATATGGTACGGCTGAAAAGATGGCAAAAAAATGGTAGCATCGAACCCCATAATGGAACCGTTTTGGATCGTTCTTTAATTGGATAAACAGGAGGACAGGCCATGCGTGATAGAAGATGGATAACATTTCTCCTTTTGGCATTAATGATATTATGCTTATCCACATCGCTCAATGCGGCGAAGGGAGAAGAGGATAAGCTCATCGGCACCGAGGCTAAGGATTTCACGCTGCCGAAATTATTCGGCAATGAGAGTGTCACCCTCAGCAGCTTTGAAGGGAAAAAACCTGTTGTTCTCGATTTCTTCGAAGTGTGGTGCGGTCCCTGCCGCAAGAACCTTCCCCTGCTCGAAGAATTCTATGCTTCGCACAAGAAGGATGTTGAAGTTTTCAGCATTACCACGGCGAAGGATAAGGATGTTGTCGAGGAATTTTTTGGAGATGAGGATAACAAGGTCAGCTTCGATATATTGCACGATAATAATGCGAGCACAAAGGATGATTATCCCCACCAGTTTATCCCGTACATGGTCATAATCGGCGCGGACGGCGTGATTGTCGATACGCACACCGGTTACGACCCGGACCTGGTTGAATATCTTGAAGGCGTGCTCGGATTTGAATAGTAGTTCTTTCAGGCATTTGACGCCCACTTATGGTGGGCTCTTCTATATCTACCGATGGAAATGCCATCAATGAATAATCAGGATATCCTCGTTTACTCCGGGTTTGCAATCATCCTGCTCGTTTGTGTCTGCCTGGTAATCTGGCTCATATCCCTTGTCAAATTGATGCAGCCTGGTTCATATCGCCCGGGTAAGGGACCATCGGGCATTGCATCGACGATTGTTACCATCATCCTCAACAACACAATAACGGTTATACTCTACTTCCTTACACCATTGTTTACAGAGGTTTACAACGGACTTGAGGGCGGATCGTCGGGAATTACTATATTGACCTCAAAGATGATCGAATTTTCGAACGAGTTTGAATATCACTGGTATTTTTTTCTTGCCGGTTACCTGTTTATCAATATCTGGGCGATATCAAATATCATCACACCTGCATTTGAAACCACACCGAGAGGTGTAAGCAAAGACCTGTCGAGCGGCGCAACGAGGTCGCTGGTGACGATCGTCAATCCCATCCTCCTTGGGTTCAATATCCTGATGATCTACGGGTTATTCTGGCCGATTTACTACTGGATATATTTCGTCTATAGAATTGGTTAACCGGATTCCATCAAAGCCCGGCTAATTTGCGTATCATCCGATGATTCAGCCCATGTCCCGAACGCAGGCCGATGAAATGACCAATGACCGGACGCCCGTCTATATAGAGGTCTCCCACTAAATCGAGCATCTTGTGTTTCGCGAATTCACTCTCAACCCGGAATTCCCCCCTGACGCCGTCCGGATAAACGACTAATGCCTGGGATGCATCGGTCGTCTTCACGAATCCACGTTTCACAAATTCTTCAACCCTCTCTGATTCTATAAAACTTCTCGCCGGGGCGATCTCCCGTCCGAATGTGTCCCGATCGATGATGAGCGACACATGCTCGCACCCGATGCGCGGGTCGTCATATGCTAAGAAGTAGCTTATCTTGAATTCATCTGCCGGCAGTGCAATCAGCACCGCTTCGTCACCCTCAACAAAAGTGGGTTCGCTTGGGGAGATTGGATCTATGGTTCCGGCAATTTCGATGGTTCCGGCGGATGCGATCGCATTCCATATCGGACCGGCACTTCCATCGAGCAATGGCATCTCCCCGTTCGGGCAGTCGATGTCGAGATCGGTTATCCCGGAAATATGCAGGCACCCGAGAAGGTGCTCCACAAGCTCGACTTTTGACCCATTCGCAGAGAGCGTGGTTCGGTTGGGCGTATCGTGAAGGTTTTTTATAGATAGGGGGATGCGGCTCTCACCCACAAGGAATTGGATACCCCTTGGCTTTTCAACCGGTATTAACCGCACGTCGGCTATGCATCCGGTGAAGACCCCGGTACCGGTCAGTTCAATCGGTTCCGCTAATGTATGCCGTGTAATCGTGCTCAATTGTTGAGCTGCTCCTTCTGCTGCCAACCTCGACGTTTCCAATATGATATCAAATAATGAGGATGGATATGAAATATCGTATCGGAAGTGAAAATCGGGAAAGGCCCGCCGAACGGACCTTCCCTTTGCATGTTGGTTCCCCAGAAGAACCTACGTTTATTGCATATCTTGAAAATCCGGTTTGAATTCGGGTATCATCTTCCTGCCCATCGAACCCTGAAGTTCATAGACGGTAACTTTGAATTTATATTCGTCTGTTTCTTCCTCGTATGATTCAGTCTCATCCATGCCGGTAATATTTATCACGATGTCCTTCGGTGCGGCTAAATTCATCTGTGTGTTGAGTTGTTCTATTGATAACCTGGATGATCTTGAAATGGTTATCCCTTCGAACTTGTATATGAATTTCAACCTGACTTCCTTTTTCAACTCCCCGTTCCCGCCGAGTAAGCCTGTGTCCCCGCTGCCCGTTGCATCCGGTTTGTCGATCACTCCGGATTGGTTATAAAGCAGGTTGTGAATGCCGAAGATGGATACGAATACCGCGACGATGATGAAACTCCATGTTGCAACGAACGATGCCATACGTTTCCGCCGCCATGATATTTCATTCTTAGCGCCAAAATCACTCCCATTCATTTTTTTTGCTTTTCCCTGCAGGCAAAGCAATCCCGGGTGATCGGGCGGCAGTACAATTTTAAGCCTGTTGAGGAACTCCGCGCGTTCCTCGTCGGAATCGGTCTGCCAACCGTCGCGAAGGATATTTCTCAGTTCCTCTTCCTCGCGTTCTCGTTTCTTGTTAAACATTTCGCATCACGTCCCTCTTGTTTAAGGGCGAATCCCCCTTGTCTTCAACTCTTTTTTCAATTTCTTACGCGCTATATGCAATCGCCACGCGGCAGTACCTCTTGCTATCCCGAGTATTTCGGCAATCTCTTTGACCGGTTTGTGTTCGTAATAATGAAGCACTACGCATGCCCTGAGGCTTGGTGAAAGCGTGAGGACGGCCTCCCGTATCGAGGCCTTCTCGAAGCGTTCCTCGACCCTCTCATCAGGAAGATCGTTGGCGATGATCGCGGGGTCGATTTCGGTGTAGATGATTTTCTTCGCCCGCCTGAGATGATTAAGTGTTGTATTGACGGCGATACGGTAGAGCCACGTTGAGAAGTTCGAGCGTCCCTCGAATTCGTCCATCTTCTCCCACGCGCGAAGGAATGCCTCCTGGGTGAGGTCGAGTGCGGTTTCGCGGTTGCCGGTCATCCTCAGAAGGGTGGGGTAGATCATGTCGAAACACTGGGTCAGGAGATCTTCCTGCTCCGGTGAGAATCCCGCCGGTTAGCTCTCATTCCACCATTTCCCTTCTCTCAACGTCAACGTGTCCTCCGTGTTTTATTATTCGACAAATAACCTCGTTGAATGTTTGGCGAAAACCTGCCAAATCTTACATCATTTCTAATCTTTTGCAGACGGGAAAACCGGACTCCTGACATATAGGATGCAATTCATGGCGAATAGGTTGGGTTTCGGAACATTATTACACATACGAATAATCCGAGGTAACATCAAACTTGGTGTAAAAAGGAGGGCAGCGGTTCATTATCCGGGTGGCACTGACTTGTGAGTCTTCGAGCATGTCAGTGTCTTTTTCTGGTGCCACGGACAAACGAGTCTTCGAGTTTGCCCGTGCTCAGATTGTCCACTCCCTGACGGTCGTGGCTCGGATCACAACATTAACTTCATCATCCGGGTCGCCGATAAAAGGTTAGCAGCTACTTTCCGAAGACGGAAAGATAGCAGCTACCAATGGCACTAAC
>CBDVBS010000341.1:0-4624 GCA_965372275.1 uncultured bacterium
CCTGGTTCGAGTCACCTACAAACTTCGAAGACTCGTTTGTAGGCGGCACCCAGAGTAGTAAAATGAAAGGAAACGAACGGAGATGTAAACGGTCGTTGTGATATCATTTACATTATGAAATTGCTAAGGCGTACAACCCCCGTGGCACTTATGGTCGGAGCAACCCTCGGAGTGCTTTTTGCGTCGTTCCAGGCGGTTGATGGCATTTTCTCCAACCCCGGCCTCGTGGCGTCGATCAGGACATTGTTCGCATATCTCGGCAGGGCATATTTCATCTACATCCTTTTCGGATTGATACTGCTTTTCGTAATCAACCTGCTGTTATGCCTGCTATTCCCCAAACGCATGCGTGACGCGGATTATGCGCGGTTGATCGAATATTACGTGGGTATCACGGCGTTCATGTTTATCCTTCTCATTTACGGGTGGAAGGACAGGGCGGTTATCGGCGATATCCTCCGTCAACGCAAGGGTATATTCCCGCTGATGTTCTTTCTCGCCCAAGTAATATTCGTCCCCGGCGTTCTTGCTTTTATTATCGCTGCCGCAGTTCATCAGCTTACGCTTAAATTTCCCAAGGGAAGGTTGGCAATTATCATAAGCAGCCTCGCGTGGTTTATGCTCCTGTTCCCGCTATTGGGCGAGATGGCACTTTTAGCTTTCGGTATGGCATGGCATCCGGTACTTCAACTCATCATGCTCATCGTGATCGGTTTCGTCCTCAGTTTCATAATCAAGCTGCTGAATCGACTCACGCATTCGCTCATTGCGTTGAAGCGGAGAGCCTGGACGGGGTTTATTGTTTTCATGGCGGTATGTTTCATCCTGTGGGGGGTGATCGCCGCGATCCAGCCTAAATCGAGCAATCCCAAACGCGCAGGTGATGAGATCAACGTGGTGCTGCTCAGTATCGACGCGCTCAGGGCGGATCACGTGGGATGTTACGGTTACAATCCACCGATGATCGAACCCGGCGAGTTCACGCCGAATATCGACAAATTCGCCACCGAGGGATTGCTGTTCGAGAACGCCTACTCGACATCGCCCTGGACACTCGCGAGCGTTTCATCGTGGATGACCGGCGGATGGCCCGAGGAAACGGGGGGAACATATGTCAACCGCAGGATTTACAGGTCGATGACCTCGCTTCCCGAGGCGTTGAGCGAAGAGGGTTACACAAGCGCGGCATTCGTGTGCAATCCTTTCATGGCACCGGCGACGGCAATTGGCAGGGGATTTTCCGAGTACTGGGAATTTTTCGATGTATCGCATATGACCACCGGTCTGTTTGTCGATGAGCTAAATTTTTATATACAGAAAAAGCTGGATGAATACGGGTTGAAGGAATCGGGTCCGATGATTGTTGGCAAACAACTCGACGGGGCTTTCAACTGGCTTGATGAGCATAAGGACGAGAAATTTTTTCTATGGGTGCATCTCTACGATCCACATTTTCCATACACTCCGCCATCGCCTTACAAGGATGAAATACCCGATATCGGGAAGCACCGTTCGCCGCAATATCATATGCTGACCGCGTGGCGTCAGGGGTCGTCGCATCACAGTTACGGGCTCAGACGGCATATCGTAAACCTCTACGATGCGGAGGTGCGGTTTTCCGATGATGTTGCCGGACGGGTTCTCGCGAAGCTGGATGAGTTAGGGCTTGCAGGGGATACGCTGGTGATACTCGTGTCGGATCACGGCGAGGAATTCTTCGATCACGGAAGCATGGAGCATGGGCATACGGTATATGAAGAAGTACTCCATGTTCCTTTTATTGTGCGCCTGCCGGGACGTATCCCGGAAGGGGAGCGTGTGTCCGAGCATATGAGCCTTATCGACCTTTTCCCCACGCTGCTCGATTTCACCGGTGCCTCGGTGGAGCCTAAACTTTATCGCGGCGAGAGCCTGATGGATGCCATGTTGGCGGGAGATATGTCGCTTGCCGGAAAGGGGCAGATGAATCTCACCCCGTCGGCGGGAACCACGGAGCCGGGTTCTTTGAGGAGCATAATCGATGAGGATTACCGTCCGGGGATGACATCGGAACAATTCCCGATCTGGGAATTTTCAGAAGGGGCGAAATATTCCGAGCCGGGGTTGACCATCCCGGATGGTGACGTTGTTCCAGCAACCCCTACAACACCGGAAGATGCGGTGGAGGAAGCGGCATCGGCCCTGATGGAAGCGGTTGAGTCGCGTTCGGCTGGGGGGTATATAACATCGTCATCCTTGCCGACCGGGCGTATTATATTCGCAGAGGACCTGTTCTATTTCGATGATGAGTTGAAATCCATTCGGATCGGCGACTGGAAACTCATTCATTCGTATAACCGGTTCCACGATCCGAATCTTTATTCAGGGCAGAAGGTGGATGTTACGAAGGCATACGGATTGCCTGCTTTCGTTGAGGGAGATGAGTTGTATAATCTCGCGGATGACCCGCATGAGATGAAGAATGTTATTTATGACTATCCCGATATCGCGAAATACCTCTACTGGCGGTTGAAGGAGATCGACTATTACGACATGAAAGAAGCATATACACGCAACCAGATTGAAGGCGACGGGATCTATTTCGGGGCCGGGTTGAAGAACCTCACCAAGGGGTTCGGATACTGGTGAGCGAAAAGGTAAAATCATTTCGAGTCAATCCCGTTGCCGTCGGTATTGTTATCTACATAATCGGGTTGGGGATATTCAGCGGCAAGATGCAGTATCCCGCCGGGGATGCATGGTTCTATTCAAAGAACGTTCTTGATACATTCACATCGGGCAAACTCTCATTCACGGAAGCCCAGGCCGGCATGCCGGTTTTCCAGATATGGCTCGGCACGTTAATATGCAGGATAACCGGCGGTTTTGATTTCTGGAAGCTCAATGTCCTGACATATATATTCTCGTTCCTTGCCGCGTTATACACATATCATTTCATCAGGTTGTTCACGAAGGGCACGGCCATTGCGTTGTTAGGCACCCTGCTCCTTATTGGTATGCCTCCGTTTTTCAAGATGAGCCTTGTTTTCATGACCGATATCTATTTCTACTTCGGGCTGGTGTTCGCGTTCTACCACGGTGCGAAGTATATCCTGCAGGGTGAAGACCCAGGTGGTGGCGGTAATCGGGCCGCACTGTTGGCGTCAATTGGTTTCATCATCGCAATATTGAGCCGCACGAATGCACTTGTGACTTACATTGCATTCCTCGTTTACATCATTATCAATTTCAGAAGTCTGAAACCCAGGGCACTCACATGGGTGGTGCATCTTCTCCCGCTCCTGGTGTTCATCATATTCCAGGTCTGGCTCAAATTGACCGACAGCTTGCCGTTCCAAGCATGGTTGGTGCCGAGGATATCCGGCCAGAATCTTAAGATCGCACTGACGAGCGCAGCGTTTTTCCCGTTTGCATGGGAACGTATCATCCTCCTGGTTAAGATGGCGGGATACTTCGGTGCGATATTTCTTCCGCTCACACTGTGGGTATTCATGCGCTCTTCTCCAAAATGGCGCGGCGGGAAAGAAAACAGGATCGAGTCGAAACAGGCCCGGCTTATCTGGCTCGTCCTCCTGCCGATATTGCTTTTTGTGGCATTGATGCTTATGTCCGGTGATCCGAAGGCGATCTTTCTTCCGAACACGATCACGGAATACGGGATGAGTTACAAGCCCGACCTTCTCCCCGGTTCGGGTAAAGTATTAAGCGACGATTTCTTCAATATATCCAAACTCTTTTTCTGTATCGGGGGAATTCTGCTGATATTGGCAATGATGGGCCGGGTGCTGCTCGGCATAGGCGCCGTGCGGGGCCGGGGATTCCTATGGGCAATGCTGATATCGACTGCAATTTTCCCCATGCTGAGCGGGATATTTTCCGACCGCTACCTTATTCCGCTTCTTCCCATTGTGATAATTCTTATCGCCGGGGGAATGGGTGTAAGATTCGCCGTGCCGAAGTGGGCTTGGATTTTCCCGGCACTGCTGATAATCGGTTCAGGACTTCTCGCCAATGAATATTTCGGTTGGACAAGGGCGGTATGGAAAGCCAATCCATCAACGTACAGCTTCATTGACCAACAACCAGCGGCGGACATCGAGGCGGGGTTGGAATATACGGCATTGAGATATTATGACGATGAAAGATTCATAACAGGCGTGCAACTGAGAATTGAATATGGACAGAAGGGTGAATTACTCCCCGAGGAGGAACCCGGTGCTTATCCTTTTATTGACTGGGCCTTCCCGCCCTGTGAATATGATATTGTCGTGAGGGAAGATTTTGGCGATACTCCATACAAAGTAAAACAGACCGACGCCGAATGGGAAATAGTACGCAGGATTGAATATAAACCTTTTCCATGGTCAAAACCGCGAACGATCGCGGCGTATGCCCGGAAGGATGGTTGATGACCATGGGTGTCTTTATTTACCGCAAACCGGGTATC
Source organism: uncultured bacterium (assembly GCA_965372275.1). Taxonomy (GTDB): domain Bacteria; phylum JAJVIF01; class JAJVIF01; order JAPKYR01; family CAZSPL01; genus CBDVBS01. Next base: position 4,448 of record CBDVBS010000341.1, read on the forward strand.
GCAGGTCTTTGACCTGCGAGTGTAGGTCGGAGACCTACACTACCCGTTCATCAGATTGTTTGTTTTTATGAATAGTGTAATAAGACCAATTCCGTTTACAAAGTCTTTTTTCCATCAGGCGTGTACCGCATACTTCATCCCTTGGAGCGCGGACATCCTGTCCGCATGATTTGTGGA
>CBDVBS010000342.1:0-4624 GCA_965372275.1 uncultured bacterium
CTTGCCATGAGCGCGCATCATCGGTCGCAGAGCGACCTATAGATACGCGCTACCCAACCTGATGGAATTTATTTAATCATGCCGGCTGGAAGCCAGCGCTCCAATAAGAGCATTATCGATGGATCACTTCATCCCCGGTGATCACGGCGTCATATATCATCTGCGCCATGCCGTCCGGGGCGTTGTGGATGTAGATTACTTCATCAAACCCGCGTGAAATATAATATTCGCGAGAATCGATATCCGTGTATGTGCAGAACTCACTCGTGCTGTACGACTCCGACTTGTTCTGATGAAGGCTCTCAACGCGTTGAGCGAGATGCAGCTTGATAGCCTTCGTAAATTCCTGTGCATCGATATCCGAATCCCACACCGTATGCCACACGATAGTCACTTCATCATCAGGTCCCATGATGCCCATGAGCCTGTCACCGTCCCATCCGGCGGGGGCGTCTTTGAAATCATCCCGATTCAGTTCGATATCGAGCAGGATGTCGATCAGGAATTCGCCCAGTGTATCCTGCATCAATTCTTCATATCCGTCGCCCATAATTTCGGCGAAGTCCGCGAGTGTCACGTCGCTCGGCCAGTCGCGGTTGATAAGGAATTTGTCTGGATGCAGGATCTGTTCCATCGAGGTCGGGTAATCCTCGAACACGTCGTTCACCGTTTCCCAACCGCCGATGTCAATCAGTTTGCTCACGAAAATCTCACCGTACACATAAGGCGCGGTCAATGTCCGCTTGAAATATAACGGCACGTTGAGGGTCACTTCGGTGAGGAGGTTCGTAAGGATTCTGTTGAGATTACGCTGAAACGGCGTCATCGGTATTCCACCGGTGGCGTGATCGATCATCAGACGTGTCGCCGTGCCTTCGATTAAACACTGCAACGCAATTTCCCGATCGGAGGAAGAAAGCTCCATTATGCTTTCAAATGTATCGTTGAATTGAAAATGCTGATCCTCGAGTGCATGGCATAATTCGTGGGCGAGCACGGTTCTCACCAGCATCATCGGGTCCATGCCGAATGCACCGAGCATACCGCCCGAGATGTCGCCCTCATCGCTCAGTCCCGGGAGGTTTGATGCCACCACGAAAAGCTCTTTGTCATCGGGGTTGTAAATTCCCCCGGCCTGGTCTTCGAGAAGCGTCGCATACACTTCGATGAATTTCGTGCCCTCGGGTATCAGGCCAAGCTGTCCATATACACGGTTCACTGCATGTTCTTTCTCAGGAGGCATCTGTTCATCAATCTCACGCTCGAGGAATTCCATTAATTCATCGATAGTAACGAGCCGCGAGCCAACATCCTCGATATATTCGAGCCCTCGTATCATTTCCACCTCGTGCTTCAGTTCCTCGACAAGGTTACGGATCATCTCATCGCCCTTGTCCTGGGCGATGGAACTTCCAGGCAGAAAGAACACCATGAGGATGATCAGTGTCAGGATGGTTATCGAACGTAGTAATTTATGCATTCACTTCTCCATATATTTCCACTTTATTTCATCTTGACCGTTCCATCACGGTCATGGTTCGGTTGAATTCAGCGCACTTAAGTATTATACACCTGAATGGCGGGGCATAACGTTGCGCAAACTTCGAGCCTCTGCCATTATTACCTGTTATAATTTCCCCTGAGAGTCATGCCAAAAGACCCGATACATAGAATTCATGAGATGACAGAAGGCCGGCGCCGGGAGATAATGCGCACCGAGGGCGACCTCATACGATATTTCACAAACGCCGCGCGCGAGACGCTCGACGAATCGGTCATTGTACCCCCGGGAGATGATGCGGCGGTGCTCGCTCCAACTCCCGGTATGGAGCTTGTGAATACCGTCGATATCCTCGTCGAGAATGTTGACTTCGATTTTGCATATGCAAGGCCTGACGATATCGGCTACAAGTCGGTCATGGTCAACCTGTCGGATATCGCGGCGATGCGCGGTCGCCCGAGATGGGTAACCGTCGGCCTCGGTATGAAAGAGATCGATGTCGATATGATCGAAGGCTTGTCGGCAGGGTTTCTCACCGCCTGCAAGGAAGCGGGTGTATGTCTCGTTGGCGGTGACATCTCCTCCGCTCCATGCCTGATGCTCTCGGTAAATGTCGTGGGTGAAGTTGCGGCGGGACGTGCTGTAACACGTTCGGGCGCAAAGGAAAACATGGTTATCGCCGTAACCGGTCCGTTAGGTGGTTCCTATGCCGGGTTCAAGTTTCTCTCGTCGAAGGACAAACCGACCGTACGCAAACGTGTGCTGTCGGTATTAAGGCGCGAGCATCTTCGGCCCAAGGCTCGTTACGATCTCGTACCCCGGCTTGAGGCTGTCGAGATCGGCGCAATGATCGACATATCGGACGGGTTCCTCATTGACCTGAAACGCGTCCTCAAGGCGTCTTCCATCGGTGGAGAGATCAATACACATCTCATCCCGATCCTTTCGGAAACAGTTGAAGCCGCCGGGGAGGTCGGGGAGAATCCACTGAAGTGGGCACTTCGCGGCGGTGAGGATTTCGAACTCATCATTTGTATGTATGAGGAAGAGTTCCACAAATTAACCTCCGTTCTTCCTGATTCGGACGGTGCCCCGATTCCCATAGGGCGTATCATTCCCGGCCCGGCGGGTGAAATTATCCTGCTGGATAAACGCGGCAAACGGCTCTCTTTCAGCGAGGAAGGTTTCGATCACTTCAGCAGATGGGAGGTCGTCTGATGCCCCTTGACATACTTGCGAAATCTGCGGAAGCTACATTCGCCATAGCCGAAACCATAGGCCGAAGCCTGCCTGCCGGTGTGGTTGTACTTCTCGAAGGCGAACTCGGCGCGGGGAAAACCGTGTTCGCAAAGGGTCTCGGCAGCGGGTTGGGCGTGGCAAACGAGATTACATCACCCTCATACAACCTGATGCTCCGCTACAAGGGGCGTCTCCAATTCGATCACTGGGACCTCTACAGGATTTCGGATATTGATGATGACCTTGAATTCCTCGAATCGATATACAACACTGAATCGGTTAAGGCGATTGAATGGGCGGACAAGCTGAAGACCGCGCCGGATATGCCGATACTTCGAATCAGAATCGAACCGGACGAGACCGACACCGGGACGCGGCGGATTGTCATCGAGGGAGATCGGGATATTATGCTGACGGTGATTGAGCCGGCATTGGAGGAATTGAGCAAAAAATGAAAACACTCATAATAGACACGGCTTTCAGGGGCGGACGCCTTGGTGTTGCAATCGATGGCAAGATGACGGTCGAACGTGAGGTCGAAGCCGGTCGCCTTGAGTCGGAGACATTCGTTATCCTGATGAGGCTCGGAGTACCTCCCGATCTGTCCGGTATCGATCTCATGGCATTGGCGGGTGGGCCCGGTAGTTTCACCGGCCTGAAGATCGGGGCGGTGGTGGCGAAGTCCCTCAGCTTCCTGCAGAAGGTGCCGTTCCGGGGAGTTGGAACCCTGCCATGGCTGTCGGTATCACACGGAAACGGCATCCTCCTGCCATGCATAAAAAGCCACGCGGACAAGTTCTATTGGGGGATGTATGAAGTCAATAATTCACGTGATTCAACCTGCATCCCGAAGGAGATCATGTCGCCTCGATGTATGAACTCACCGGGGATAATCGAGACAATCCGGAAAGCCGATGTTCCTGAGCCGGAAACGGTAGTCCTGTTTAACGGTGATCCATCCAGACCGGAATTACCCTGGCCAGGGAATGTTACTGATCTGCCGCTGTCAATGCTGGCAAATCTCGCGGAGATATCATTCAAGGCGGAAGGCTCGGATGATCCTATGACCTATACGCCCCTGTATGTGGCCAGTTCACAGGCGGAGGAGAAACTCAGGGGAAATTGATCGCTCAGTTGTATCGGGACACCCTTGTCCCGATACTCTCAATGAATCCACGGCGGGGTTTCGGGACAAGGGTGTCCCGAAACAACAAAACACCACCCGGCGGGTGGTACGTTTAGACTGGATATGCACCCCTTGCATCATGCCCCTACCACATTCCCAACTCCGCCATAGATAAAACCCTCTTCGAACTCGTTCTCGAAAACCTTTCGGCTCAGATCCCCGCTGCAGTGACTTGGCCCTATCATCTGAACGCCTAAGTCCTTCAGCTCATTCGCGATGACGAACAGCTCAGCTTCGCCGAGGTCTTTGAGATGGAATCCTCCTATAGCCATGAGTATATCTTTCTTTAAATACTCCCTTGCTTTCTTCAGTATCTTTATGATCCCGGGATGCGCGCAGCCCGTCAGTATAATCAGGCCGAAATCGGATTCGAATATCAGTGATTGTTCGATTATCTCATCACCCAAGTCCCCGGTTGTATGAACATATTCACATATTTCCATCGGCCCTGTTACATCAACATATTCCGCACTCGCGGCGGTGATAGTATCGCGGATCGTATCAGGGAAAGACTTGGGGATGAATACCCTGACATTCTTGTTAACGATAAGAAATTCGATCAACCCGCCCGTGTGATCAGCGTGATTGTGCGACAGGACAATGGTGCTGATCAAATTCGGGTCGATATTGAATTTCTCCATGTTACTCAGCAGTGTGGAACCATTGGCCCCGGTATCAAAAAGTATCTTGTTGTCCCC
>CBDVBS010000343.1:0-4570 GCA_965372275.1 uncultured bacterium
CCCGGCTTCATAAAAGCGATACAATCCTTAAACAAGCGCCATTCGTGACTGTCCCTATTTTTCAATAACCTCGACAACGATATATTTCTTGGCGTTGATAATGTAATACTCCCTCGGCTCTACGGGCTGAACCACGAATTCCAGGTAGGCTTCCAGGCTCATTTGCGAACCCATCCCCTTGAGAAGTGTGAGCATCGCCTTGTCGTTCTGGATGGCATCCTCGTGGATGATTATCCTCTTGCCGTATGCGGCGTATTTCATCAATTCCTCACGGTACGCCGAGTTATCTCCATCTTCAACGCCGGGCAGGTCGAAGAAATGTCGGGAGTTTATATCCGTGAAATAGAGCATATATGCATGCCTGGAAAGTCCCTCATCAACACCGGTATCGATCAGTAATTCGTCGGGTTGTATAGCCGTAGCCGCTTTCGTTGCCTCGTAGATGTAGGGGTTGTTATTGATGTGCCTGTCGTTGTTGAATTTAACGACCCAGTTGTTACAGAAAAGTGCGATGGGGATTATCAACCAGAGTAGCTGAAGCTTCATCGGTTTGTTCGCCATCAACCGATGAAGCCACGGGGTCAGGATACCGATAACGACAGGAATCAGAAAAAGCCTGTGGGACAATGAATACGGATGCAGCACAGTGCAGACGACGCCTACGATGATAAGTGCTGAAATGTTGAACGCCGAATATGTACGCTCGATTGAACTCAGTTTGTTATCGTCCTTTGAAGACATTTTTATGGCGATGAAAATACCTACACCGATAATCACGAGAACGATATAGTAAAGTCCCGCAACGACATTCGGCGGAGCACCTTCATAATGCTTGAAGGATACATTCGCGCTCCTCGGAAGGGCCGTGATACTTCCGAGGCCGGCGGTAAACAGTCCACGGAAACTTTTTTCAAATCCCCCGTTGAAATAAGGCAACACGCCGTCATAGCCGTTCCACCATGTCCACCATTCCGTGCTGGTGGTGATTCCCAGCCCGAGTACTGGAATGAGAATGAAAGGCACCACCGCAAACAGCACTAAAACGATGAAGTAAATAACCGTGTTGAATATGGCCGGGCCAACATTCTTGAAGTAATCGAAGCACCGGGAATACTCGGCAAATGCGAAGGGGATGATGAAGAATAATGTGAATCTTTGAAATAACACGGCCATGGCGAAGAATACCCAATGCAATATTGTCATCAGTATGCCGGACTTGTGCCTGTCTCTCAGCGTGTATGCATAAAGCGAGAGGAGTAGGAATGCCATGGAGATGATGAATGCATTTCCCGAAATCGAGTGGCTCCACCAGGCCGATGTCAGCCCGGCGCACATGACAGCCAACCCCGACGAAAAATAACTCCCGGTTATTCTCCGTAGTACCAGGTAAAAAGCAACCAGCCCGAGGATTGAAAACAGCGTGGAACAGGCGCGAAGCATGTGGATCGCCTTTGCGTCAATATCCGAGATGAACATCCTGAAGCCGTTGTAGAAAATCAATGGGAAAAGCGGGTGCGTGGGATGAATAAGTTTCCCGGGGTCGAACGGTTGCTCGATATTGTGGCAATCGATCAATGCATCCCAGAAGTAGCGGTATGACGGAACCATCACATATAAAACCGCAAGCAGTACAATTGCTACCAATCCGGGATAGAAAGGCCATTGTTTCCAGATGGGCATAAGTCCATTTTACAGCATGAATTTACATTTTACCCGCACCTGAACTTGAACCTCGCGAAGTATCGTGATATCCAATCTGATGTTGTATCCTGAAATACATAATTCCATAAGGGAGGATAACAATGTCACGTAAGACGATTGTATTGTTTGCCTGCATATTTATGCTTCTCTGTCTGCCCGCCTCATCAAGTGCCGGGGACGACCTCGCGCGAGTGTATGTTCCCAACCCGGATGAGATAATTATCTACAATGCCGATTTAGCCCAGCTTACACAACGGTTTATCATCCAGGGAAACGAGTCGTTCCGTGTTGAACTGCCCAAGGCGCTGCTTCCAAACACATTGCGCGTGAAAGTCGATGGAGCGGATGTGCCGATGTTCAGAATCAGCGCTTCCGCCACTGCGGGTTCGAGCTATTCATCCAGCGCGAACCTTTACAACTACAACCCTTCCACCAGCGGGTACGATACCAATGTTGAGGGCTACTGGCTCGAATGGGAAAACACCGGGCTGGATGGCGCGGAAGTTCAATTAACCTACCTCGCTCACGGGATCAGTTGGGAGGCAAGATATTCGTGCGACATCATGGATAACGGTAAAGTGAACTTCCACTACACTGCCGCGATCGACAATCGCCTGATGCATATCGAGGATTGCCGCATACGCCTGCTCAGCGGGATCGTTGCCGGTATCAACCAGCAGGACTGGAATAATATGACAATGACCCAGCGCGGGGGGATGTTGTACAACACGATGTCCGAAGGTCAATACGGCGGTGGTGACAGCCAGGTCACGTTGAACGTGCACGAAATATACGACATCGATATGAGAGGCCTGGAAAACAACAAGATGACATGCATAATGTTGTTCGACGGGGAATTGGAATATACAAAACACCTTGTGTGGGACGCCCGTCAGGACCGGGATGTAGCCGGTAAAGTGCAGGTTATCTACAAGGTGCAGAACGAATCAAGCCTCCCGTTCGCCGCCGGCACGGTGCAGATGTATGAGGATGACATCTTTATCGGTATGGATCCGATGGAACTCACACCCATCGGAAGCCCGGGGCATATCACGATGGGCGAGAGCATGAATTTCCGGGTCTTCCGTTATCAGAAAGACGAGCGCATTACAGAACGTCCCGCCGGTGTACCGAACTGGGTCGACAATAAGCATACGGTCACTCTTGAGATCCGCTATTTCGGGGAGGAACCCGCAACGCTTGAAATCCTCGACACATATCGCAGTTACTCCGGCTCGATCTTCCGGGCGGATGGTCAGAAGATAATCGAGGAGACACGGTACGACAACGTCCTTAACTTCGAAGTAGATATAAAGAAGGGTGATAAGAAGATCGTGGAGTATGTGTACTACACGGATTGAAATACTTGCTCTATGGAAATAGTGACTGTCCGGGTGCCGCCCACAAGCGAGTCTTCGAAGCTTGTGGGTGAGACAACGCGGGACTCAATACGGAACAGGTTACAAGGAGTTCTTTCCGGACAGGGTCAATCCGAACTGCGGGTTCGAGATACCGCTGATCATCCATTTCGAATTGACCTTCAGCAGCTTGAAGGTGACCACCTGTTCGGGGGTTTGAACTGTCACCACGGCATTGAATTCATCCATCCCTTCGATGTTGAATGACAGCTTCGACTCAATTTCCTCCCAGTCGGGATATTCACCCGCCGCGATGTCATCAGCGCCGATAGCCATAACCCTGTCCACCAAAAGATCTTCGTGTATATCCCCGATTGCCCTTCTTGCGTTCCCTGTGCATAGGCTTTTTGCTTTACCAACATCGTACGAGCAACAACATTTGAGATATTCTTTCACGACGTTTACAGGCTTGGGACCACAGCCGGTAATACTCAGAAGGACAACTGCAAGGATGACAACGTACGTCAACCTTCTCATTATTGACCTCCCAGTCAAAAAGCTCTTGGAGTTGGATTCGTAACAATTTTACCCGTGATTGCCGTTTAAGGCAAATGGGAAAATGGGGACAGTCACCTATTTCTCAAAAAGGAAGTACATCGTAAGTAGAAATAGGTGACTGTCCCTATTTTCCTGCCGAAGAACAGGGACGGGCCTTTCGAACGGGAGAACGTGATCTGCAAACAGCGTACTAAACTTGTTGCCCAGCGTTTACACTACTGAGGCCTGTCCCGTATCACTACATATCATTCCCTCATCTATAGGAGACCGAACAAAACGCATCTATCTAATTGGTAATCAATTCCTACCATACGGAGGTCTTTTCGAATGCTCTGGAAAACCTCGATTGTTATTATAACAATACTCCTGTTAACAGGATGCTCCACGACAGGTGTTATTGTCTCAACACCGCCAACCGATAATGCACAGGCATGGAATGGCGGGAAGCCACATCATCTATGGGGGTTCTTCAAATTCACTGCCGACCCGGCGGAGAAATCGCTGGACGTCGTGCCGTTGCGGTTCGCGAGTAAGCACATCAATGCCCTGCCATTTCTCGAACCACCCCCGAATTCACTTCTCACATTGGAGAGCGTCCACTTCAATGGAAATATCATCGAGGTCGATATCGGAATACGTCACCCGTTCATGGGCCTGAGCCAGTTCACCGGGTTTGATGTGCGCGGGATTCTCATCACCGACGGCACCAAAACAGGTATCAGCGAGGATGACCTTACCACCGCCGGTGAGGATGACATGCGCCTTCTGAATCCCGACGGTTACACGCGATGGTGGAATCCATCGGAATTCACTCATAACGGCACCATGAACGGCTACTCCGACGGCCTGCTCGGGGTTCCCGATGCCCAGGCGGAGTATGCATCGAATCTTAATGCCTATAAAATATTCGGCGACGGACTCGCCCCCGATGCCGATGCCATCGATGTTTTCGG
>CBDVBS010000344.1:0-4569 GCA_965372275.1 uncultured bacterium
AGATGGGCACATCAACCTTGGGCTGAACGTGAACATGCGGCGGACATACTATATTCATCCCGCCCAGTCGGGAGCCGGGTTGGGCGACAGGAATTTCTTCACCACCGGTAAAGGCGTAGGCGCCGGGTTCTTCCAGGTCGATGATGTTACATACGGATATCTCGCCTACACCGACCCCCAGGTGTTCGGCGGTCACCAGACGTTGACCATCGAAGGGCATCTTATCGAGGGGGATATCATCACACGCACCGACCGCGATTTCTCATCGGGCGAGCAATACCTCTACGAAAAACGCGGCGGTTATCTCCGCTATGGAACCAAGTGGAACGAGGATGTTTATGTCGGTGCTTCGCTGAAATTCGAGGATATCTCAACCGAAGTAAAAGCCGATCCTTACCCCGGACTCTTCGGCGACGACACTTTCTATCTCTCGGACGCATGGATTCCCGACGGCACACTTGTCACATTCAGCCTTGCCCTTGCAAAGGGAAGTTACAACAGCGCGTTCTTCCCGACCAGGGGCTACACCATGTCCTTCAATTCCGACCATTCGTACAGCTTCATCGGAAGCGACTTTGATTTCTCACGCTATTCCTTTCGCGGCACGAAGTATTTCGGCATCGGTGATTCCAACAATCATTCACTTGCCTTCAAGGGCGAATACGGGTTCGCGACAGGTGATATACCGCATTACGAGCTGCCTATCGTTGACTACCACATACGCGGCATGCCCGGTGCAAGTGACAGGGGTGAGAGCTACTTAGCTTTCAGCGGTGAATACAGGTTCTACATGTGGCCCGACATCCTGCAGGGAGTTGTTTTCGTTGATACCGGACGCGCATGGGACGATGTCGATATCGGCTTCGATGATTTCATGACAACTTACGGCGTCGGTTTGCGTTACCAGACATTCGAACACTTCGGGTTCAATATCCTCGTTCGAGCCGATTATTCGTTGGGCCCGTACGACCAGAGATGGTATTTCGGTTTGGGACATCCATTTTAACGGGTTCGTGATTGCCTATGATAAATCCAGATGATACAAGCTGCCCGAAATGCAAGGCGTTTAAAGCAATAGGAGCTACATTCTGTATGGAATGCGGCTTCGGCAGGATGGAAGATAAGCCCAAATTCTGCACCACGTGCGGCTTGAAACTCGATACCGGCACCACTTCCTGCCCCTCGTGCGCAAAGACTGCAGCGGAGGATTCATTGCCCGGAAGATGCCCCAAGTGCGGGGTTGAAATCCATGCCGGTGCCGGAACCTGTCCGAATTGCGGTGTGCGGATATCCGGGGGAGACTCGATATTATCACCGGCCATCGAACCTGAAGGAACGCCCGTGTGTCGAAACTGTGGTGCCGTGAATAATCCGGAGCATAACTTCTGCATATTCTGCGGCGCTAAACTCAGCCTGGGGCAGCGTGTTCCTCTCTTCTGCCCGCGATGCGGCTGCCGGAGAGGGAAGGAACGGGACGCGTGCCCCGCCTGCGGCGAAATATTCTAATCCAAGTGAACAATGGAAGACCAGAATAAGCATCACATACCACAGACTTTTGATTTCACCGATACCAGCGGCGCGATACGTCTCAGCACGAGCCTTTTCAACCGCTACGCCCTCTCCAGTTCACGGGGTGAGAACTTCGTGCTGTTCGAAATAACCAGCCTTCAACCCAAAAGCTCAAAACGCGAATCGACCATCAATATGTGCCTTCTGCTCGACAAGAGCCACTCGATGTTCGGCGGACCTTTCAAGGAAGTCATACAGGCGGCGAAGATCATCGTCGACCAGTTTGAGGAGAGGGATTACCTGTCGATCATAGCGTTCGATGAAAATGTCGAAGTCATCCAACCCGCCGGCAGGAAGATTGAAACACGCAAGCTCAAGCGTCGGCTTGAAGCAATAGATGTCGAAGGCGGCGGCACGGATATCGGCAAAGCGCTCGATGCCGGGTTCGACGAGGTGCAGAAGCATCTTTCGAGCGAGACGATCGACAAGATCGTACTGCTCACGGACGGCAGGCCCAATCATGGACTGACCCGTGACGACGAGTTCTATCCCCTTGCCGAACGTATTCGTTCCGGCGGAGTCAGCGTGTCATCGGTTGGGATGGGACCGGAATACAACGAAGAGCTTTTGGCCGCAATTGCACGGCTTACCGGCGGCGGGTTCTATCATTCATCACGGCCGCGTGAAGTGAAAGCCATCTTCCGCAAGGAGATAGCCCGGTCGCTCAATGTTTCTCATCGCGGATTGACATTGAAAATAACCCCGAAACGCTGGATCAAGCTCAAGGAAGTCGTCGGATTTCCGGCCAAATTCGACGAGGGTTCGCATTTCATCGAGCTTCCCGACCTCCAACGCGCCGACCGGGTCGGGATAATTGTAAACATCGTCTTCGAGGAACATCCACCGGGTATATTCAAAATTCTCGACTCCGAATTGACATACCGTCCCGCCGGTCGCGGAATGCGCGGGAGCATCAAGGGAAGTTCAAACCTGAGATTCGTGGAAGACCCCATCCTCCTCAAGGAGGGCAAGAACCCGAAAGTTGACAAGGCGCTTCTGATGTTGAATGTACGATCCGACCTTATCTCAACATTGAAGGGTATCAAGACCCAGACAATAAGCTCGCAGCAGGCCGAGGCGGAATTGAAGGAATATCAGCGCACGCTCGTTCTCGGCGGACAGACCGAAGCCGCAAAAGAGATCGAAAAGGCCATCGAAACGCTCCGGGCGAATGAACCGGAAGACGCCGGGAAAATACTTACCCAATCCGCATTCGATATGGAGGAAGGATTCACCACCGAAGACGAGGAATAAACCGGGACTGTCCCGGTTTTTCCGTTACTTATTTCACAAATGGCTGTTAAAGAGGGATACAGACCCCTAAAAACCGGGACTGTCCCGGTTTATTGAAATGACAGGAAATTATGGCTAATGACAAGACATGTCCGGTATGTGCTTATCTCCCCGGCGAGGGTGATGAATTCTGCGGCGAATGCGGCTGGCTTATGAGTCAGAAGTACGAGCCTGTCGGCCAGACCGCCGATGAAGATTTGCAAACATTACTCGGCTTCCGCCCTTTTGTCGTACTGCCGGAGCGCGGCTCGTATGCCCTCAGGCGATTCCGTACGGTGATCGGACGTGAATTCGGCGACATCCTCCTGCGCGAAGACCTCAATGTCAGCCGGATACACATGGCCCTCATCGCTGAAGGAAGCAACCTCTATCTCGAAGACCTCGGCTCTGCCAACGGCACATTCCTAAACGGCACCCGCATCCAGCCGCAGAAACGTTACCCGTTGACCGATGGGGATTCCATCCAGCTCGGCGACTCCAAGATCAAGGTCGAGTTCAAAGGCGTCCAGTCGGATGAGGATACCCGTGCGGGAACATTCCTTGTCGGCGACGGGGAGTTCCGTCACAGGCTCAGGCGCGGTGAGAATACAATCGGCAGGCTTCCAATAAATAACATACGTATTGATGATGACCCCTATCTTGCCCGTGAGCACGCGGCGATTTTCCTTGAGGAAAGCCCCGCCGGAGATGACTTCATCTATGTAATGGACAAGGGCTCGGCGAACGGGACATTCATAAATGACAAGAAGATCGCATCCAATGCTCGTATCCGTATCAAACCGGGAGATATACTCAAGTTAGGCGAAAAGCAGTATAAGTTGGAAACGGGTAAGTGAAAAATTTCCTGTTTTATAGAACAATAATATTATTCTGCATCGTTTCCACGATTCTCCTTACCGCCCAAACACCTGGTTATGCTTCCGGCTTTGCTGTTGAAAGATATGCGGTGATTGTGCAGAATATCGGTGCCGGGTTGGCGAAGAGCTACAGGAATCTGCTCATTGACCAGGGCGAAGTGGATGTAAGTAATATCCTGTGTTACGGCAGCGATAAGCCATTCGTTGATGTCTGCATTGGTGAACCCACTGCTAAAGATGTTTCCGCCGGGTTCTCGGAACTTGCCGGGCAAGTATCGGACGGGGATACACTTTTTGTATTGTTTGCATGTCATATGCAGAAAGGATATCTCATCAATAACTCGTTAGCCTATGATGAACTGAACGTGCTCCTCTCCGCATTCCCTGAAAGCGTTACGGTCATCGTGATCATTGAGGGATGCCACTCCGCAGCCGCTATTCCATTTCTTGACGCCGCTGATCTTGTCTATGCTTCAGCGGGACCTGACGAGCCATGCTACGGCGGATGGATGCATTTCTTCCTCGACGCCTTAATTCAAGACAGCGTATCGAATGAAGCCGATATTGACGGAAACGGATATGTCTCCTTCGGTGAAGCGTATGATTATGCCGCCGATGAGGAACGCCTGATGGAATGGTACGCCAACCTTTCGCGTGATGTCTGGCCGCCCGAAGATTTCCACCCCACACCATTCAGAACCGATTGGGAATTTCAATATGACTTTTTCATGGAAAAATGGGGACAGTCACCTATTTTTAAAGGCTATTATTAATTATGATGAAGTGCATAGGGGAAAAATAGGTGACTGTCCCCAATGGCGCATTTTTAAGCTTTCAACACTGCTCTGGC
>CBDVBS010000345.1:0-4561 GCA_965372275.1 uncultured bacterium
ACTTGTAGTTATTAGATCGGCGGTTCTCAATTGAATCTATAATACCTTTAGCTGTTGTGTCACCATGAATTGCTTGAAGTTTATCGAGCTTAAATAAAATATCACAAATTACAACCGACCAAAGCATAACTATGGCAGATCGGTAGTTGCCAGAATTATAGGAACTCATTACCTCAAAGAAATAATCTTTTGACATACGATCAACTATCATGTCTGCTGACATTTCAATTGAGAAATCATCCCTCATAATTCCCTCCATAATTTAAAGCTGTAGACATCCTTATCCTCCCCGACAATAGCATAGGTAATAACCTATCTCGAATATCTTCAAGAGTACGGACTTCATTAAGATTATTGACTATCTTTCTGTAATAAGGGGAAACTACTTGCTCGAATGATTTCGATGTAGGTTCAGGAGGAACTAATATTGGAATAGGTCTGAAATTCCTTTTGCTTATTTCCGCAAAGGTGGTTCCCCCAGCTCTCTGCTTTATTTCATCCATAAACTCCTGAGCCCAATTTAGCATGTAATAGTTAGATAAGGGGCCATCACAGACCATTGCAATGAATCCCTGGTTTATAGCCAATGGCATATTTGCAATTGCCAAGTATCCCACTGGTGCTCGCGAAGAAAGCAAAACAGTGCCATTCGGTAGAAGGCTTGAGCTAACTTTACTCAAACCTAATGACGTTATCTTTTTAGAAGTGTCCGTTAGGATGCAACTGGTTAAATCTGACAAATCCTTTGGTGTTGCCCAGTGTATTGTCCCATTTAACCAGTATTCCGGGATCTTGGTGCTTGGTGTTCCCCCACCAACAGCTTTGACAGCATCACCAACCGGCATCACTTCCCACCCCTTAGGTATCTCCCCCAGTTCTGAATCGATGAAGGAGTCGGGGAAGAGGGCGGCGGTTTCGGCGTCCATTCCGACGGGCTGGCGACCCTCCGCCTTGGCGCGCACCGGGTCGAAGTCAACGAACCACGATTTGAATATCGCGCGCGCCATCGCCACCAAAGTCTCATTCATCCTCCGGTTCAACTCAATCTTGTCGTCAAGAGAGCCGAGGATGAGGGCAATAGCGCGTTGTTCATTGAGGGATAAAGCTGGTCGTTCAAACCTACTTACATGCTCCCATTTTGCTCGTGGCATCTTAGTTCCTTCAGAACCTTGCGTGGCAAAATCAACAAATTCTTGCGATGCCATCCAATAGTATAGAAATCCTTGGTCAAAACCTAGTTTTGCCCTTACAACCCAAATGTCTGTGGAACATACACCATCAAAAGGTGCGCGTATAACTTTCCTGAAATAGGGCCTTAATTTGCCAAAAAGAATATCTCCCTCACTAAATCGGAACTTGGTGCTCGTTACATCGGCCGCTAAACCAAAGCCATTTAAGCGAAGAGTTCCTTCATCAATATGCTCAAGCCCTATATATGGCATATTTGCGGCATTCCGTGGTTGGATTGCTTCCCTGATAAGGGTAGCACTTTCTCCGAAGTTGACATATCTATCTGCCATATAGACCTCGTTAAGAAATGAAGACAGCTATGAGCCCTGAAACTTTCTCGACCAAAGAAGAACAACCGTTGATAATTGCAGCCCCTTTAACCAAGTTCCAGGCTGTTTTAACAATCCCACGGCTTGGCTGCGGTTTGGCAAGTTGTGACTGGATAGTCTCAATATCAGCGACGAATGACATTTTGTCGGCTTCTGGAGCATCCGAGTTAGTGATTGCCTCGCGCAGTTCTACAAGTGCCTGTCCTAACTCGCTGAACTGAGCATTAATCAGGTTACCATCACCTAACGTGATGATATTCTGACCTGTTGCTTCGATCTTGATTCCATGGAATTTTGGCATAGTGAACTCTCCTGGTCCTTCAATTTTATCTATACCAGCAGCACTAATTTGATAGTACCTGGTTACAGATGGCATAATGGTCCCGCCCTTGGTTTTTATTTGCTTCTCGATCGATTTCTCCTCTACCCACCCTTGACTTAACAGGTAGGTCTGGTTGCTCATAACCTCCTGCTGGGTCAGGCCGTGCTGGGCCTTGAGTTCAGCCTTAACACCACTGATCTTAACTGCTGATCCTTTTTTGCCCATTGCACTTGTGGCGTTATCATTCCTATCATAATAGTACTGAAGAATAATTCTACGAATCTCATCGTTTGGCAAAGTCTCACGGTCTACTTTTTTCTTAGCCATAACCGAGCCTCCTTAAATTCTTTCTGATCTCTTTCTCCAATCTCGCCGACTCCTTGAATTTCTCATGTCAATGCCATCGACACATCACCGTTATATGTCGATAAACCGCAAAGATACCGACATAACATCCACTCATCATTTGCCGGTAAAATCACCTTCTCAGCCTTATTTCTTTTTAAACCCGATCTTCCTTTGTCCGCTCTCTGGTATCGCCATCAGTTTCCTTATTGCGTTGAAAACCTCTTTGAACTGTGCGTCGTACTTCCGCTCCATCTGGTCTAATTTTCTTGACAGTTCCTTATGTGATGCCAGCATTTCCCTCAATCTTACGAAAGCCCGGACAACCTGTATGCTCGCATTTATCGCGGCTTCACTTTTTAGCACGTTCGCCAGCATCACGGCCCCATGTTCCGTGAAAACATATGGCGGGTACCTTCTGCCGCCCCACGAACTTGAGGTCGCAAATTGCGACCTCAAGTCGTCATATTCATCCTGGGTTAATTGAAACATGAAATCTTCAGGAAAACGGTCAATATTCCGCTTCACCTGCTCATTCAGCCGTTTTGTGGATACCCCGTACAACTCGGCGATATCAACATCCAGGATAACCTTCTGGTTCCGGATTAAAAGAATAGTTTTCTCGATCCTCTCAATCGGTATAAGTGACTTCTTATCCACCATATCCAATCCCCCTCAAATTCTTCCTAATCTCTTTCTCCAATTTAGCCGACTCCTTGAATTGCCCATCCAGTTCCGTGGTAAGACGTTTCATTTTGTCATCGAACGGTTCACCGTCATCCTCGATTTCCTCGGCGCCGACATAGCGCCCGGGTGTGAGGACATAGCCGTGTTCCTTGACCTTATCAATGCTGGAGTTCATGCAGAAGCCCGCGACATCCTTATATTTCCCCGCGCCCTTCTCCCCGCGCCATGCGTGGTATGTTCCGGCGATGCATTTTATATCATCATCCGAAAGTTCACGGTGGACTCGATCTATAAGATTCCCCATCTTCCGGCAATCGATGAAAAGTATCTCACCCCGCCTGTCGCGGAACTTGCTGTTCTTCTTGTCCCTCGTCAGAAACCACAGGCAGGCGGGTATGCCGGAGCCATAAAAGAGTTGAGCAGGCAGGGCGATCATGCAATCGACCATGTCATCCTCGATAATAGCTGTGCGAATATCCCCTTCACCGGATGTGTTCGTACTCATCGAACCGTTAGCAAGCACAAATCCCGCGATACCTTTCGGCGAAAGGTGATGAACCATATGCTGTATCCACGCATAGTTGGCGTTACCGACAGGCGGTGCGCCATACTTCCAGCGCTTGTCATCCCTCAGTCGATCTCCGCCCCAGTTCTTGAGATTGAACGGAGGATTGGCGAGGATGAAATCGGCTTTCAGGTCTTTGTGAAGATCGTTATGAAATGTGTCGGCGTTCTTCCCACCGAGGTTCGCATCGATACCGCGTATGGCAAGGTTCATCTTGGCGAGTTTCCATGTGGTGGGATTTGACTCCTGCCCATAAATCGCTATATCCCCGAGCTTGCCCCCGTGCGCGCGGATGAACTCATCACTTTGAACAAACATCCCGGACGAGCCGCAACAGGGGTCATATACACGCCCCTTGAATGGTTCTATCATTTCAACCAGAAGTTTAACCACGCATCGTGGAGTATAGAATTCGCCTCCCTTCTTTCCCTCCAGGCTCGCGAATTTACCGAGAAAATATTCATAGACGCGGCCGATTATATCCTTGGAGCGATTTTCCTTGTCACCAAGCCTTATTCCCCCCACGAGGTCGATCAGTTCTCCTAACCGAACCACGCTGAGCGACGGGCTTGCGTATATCTTGGGCAGGACGCCTTTCAGGGGTCTGTTCTCCTTCTCGATGGCATCCATCGCATCATCAATCAACCTGCCGATGTTGGGTTGCTTGGCGTTATTCTGAAGGTGCATCCACCTGGCTTTCTTCGGGACCCAGAAGATGTTCTTTGCGGTATATTCATCCCTGTCCTCGGGATAGCCGTATTCATCTTGCTGGAGTTCTTCGTACTTCTCCTGGAAAGCGTCTGAAATATATTTGAGGAATATCAGGCCAAGAGCTATGTGTTTATACTCGGCGGGATCCATATGTCCCCGCATGGCGTCTGCCATCTTCCAGAGTTTCTCTTCGAACCCTAAATTCGCGCCAGAGTTGTTGTTGGCTTCCTTCTTCGTCTTCTTTTTTCGCGGCATGGGGAGTGACCTCCACTTCAATAATAGTGCATCACGGGGCTTGAGTCAAAGCGGTTTCAATCCATGCGGACAGGATGGGCCTGTTGAAAAAGGTGGGGTATTGTTGGGATTTCAGGT
>CBDVBS010000346.1:0-4561 GCA_965372275.1 uncultured bacterium
CGAAACATCGGTCCGGTTAGGACTTTTTTCCGCCCCGTCTCTCGCTTGACCGTGGCACCAGAATAAGACACGCTCATTCTCGAAGACTCGAAGTGAGCGTGACACCCCGGATAAGAGCACCGCTGTCCTCGAAGACTCGGATAGCGGTGGCACCCGGATAAGACATCGCTATCAGCGAATACGCTGAGTCGACGGTGACACCCATTAAATTGATTTTTTGATTAAGCTGGTTCTCTCCAGTTGTTTCGGGACACCCTTGTCCGGAAACAAAACAAGGTGAAGTCAATCATATAAAGACCACCCTTCTGAAGACAGAAGTGTGCCACCCGGAAAGAAATTGGTGAAAGTCGAGAGTATCATCTGCTACAATATTCCGTTATCCTGATTAGTCGGAGGGAACATGAAAACGGTAAAGTTGTCATCCAATGACTGGCTGGTGCGTCTTGATGTCGGGGATGAGATTGTCAAGTCGCTCTTGAAGTTCGCCGGTGATGAGAGTGTGAAATCAGCGTCCATCAGCGGCATAGGCGCCGTCGGCGGATTGAAATATGGTTATTTCGATATCAACAAGAAGGAATATATGGTTGCCGAGGAATCGATGAGCCTTGAAAT
This sequence comes from uncultured bacterium, assembly GCA_965372275.1. Taxonomy (GTDB): domain Bacteria; phylum JAJVIF01; class JAJVIF01; order JAPKYR01; family CAZSPL01; genus CBDVBS01. Next base: position 613 of record CBDVBS010000346.1, read on the forward strand.
AGTGAACCTCACCGGCAACCTCGCGCGTATTGACGGAGCCCCTATTCTACACGCGCATATTTTGGTGGGATTCCCGGATATGTCGATACGCGGGGGGCACCTGGTGGAGGGGATTGTGAGCGTAACGGGGGAGATATTTGTGCATACGTATGATGTTGATATTGAACGGGCCGAGGAAGAGCAGTTCGGGTTGAAGTTGATTAAGTGATGGCAGAGATAGTAACCCACGAAATGGGATTCGTGGGTTACATTCATTTGTAATTATCCGAACCACGACCGTCAGGGAGTGGACATCTCCCGAAGACACTGATAAGCTCGCGGACTCGCTTTTCAGTGCCACCCGGATGTATGGGTAATGGACGTGAGAAGAGCACGGGTAAGCTCGCGGACTCGCTTATCCGTGGCACCAGACTCGCTTATCCGTGGCACCAGGAAGTATGTGGGTAGTAAGGTGGAAAGACACGCCCAAGGCCGAAGACGGCCGTGGGCGTGCCACCCGGAGTGGCATCATGAGGTATTCGTAGCGAAGGCGGAAGGGAGTGGACATTCTGATGGCTATCATAGAATTTGAGAATATCACCCGTAAGATAACCGAGCAATCGGGCGAGGAATTGTTGATTCTCAGCGATGTATCGTTCGCCGTCAACGAGGGTGAGGTTTTCAGCATTATCGGCCCGTCCGGAAGCGGGAAGTCGAGCATACTGCGGCTGATGAACCGGCTGGATGAACCTGCATCAGGTGAGATTCGTTTTCACGGAAAGCCTGTTGTCGATTATCCACCGCAGAAGCTGCGACGGAAGATCGCATTGGCATTCCAGAGCCCGAAGCTCTTCGGCCCGACTGTTTATGACGACCTGGCGTATTCATACTCCATCGACCCGAGGGCCGGCGGGAATGACGACACAGGCAAGCGCTGCATCGAGATGGTGAAACTCGTCGGGCTTGCCGGGGAATTTCTCGAACGCAGTGTCGATCGCCTCAGCGGCGGTGAGAAGATGCGCGTGGCGATAGCACGGGCATTGATGCGGCATCCGGAAGTATTGCTCCTGGACGAACCCACATCCGGGCTCGACCCCGAGGCCGCGAAGGGATTGTTGCATACGGTCAGGGAGCTTAACATGACAAAGAACCTGACGATTGTCGTTGTCACGCATCGCTTCAACTATGCCAGGCTGATCGGGCACCGCACCCTGATGCTCATCAAGGGGCGTGTCGTCGAAATCGGTGAAACAGCGGAATTCTTCAGCAGTCCGACGACCGAGGAAGCTAAGATATTCATCGAAATGGACGGGGAAAAGTAATTCACCCACCTTTGGTATAATGTGACGCACTTTGGAGCAGCTCAGGGAATTACTTATCAACCGGGATTACAAACCCGCGCCAATGCTGAAACCTTGGCACGGTTTCATCCTGTTCGGGTTTTTCATCCTGTCAGTGGGGCTTCTCTCAATATTTGTGGTTTACACTTCCGCCGGTAAGTTGCTTATGGAAAGGCTCATCGAAGGGGATATCGTCGCTCTCAGCATAACATCACACTTACCGCTGCTGCTTATCAGTATCGTTTTCATACTTGCCACGCGCATGAGATGGACCGATTTGAAGCTCCGTATGTTGAACCTCAGTGACATCGGCTATGCAATCGGCCTTACGGTTGTGGCATTCGTGGGAGCCATGTTCATCGTGGTAGCCATTGCCTTACTGTGGGAGGCTATCAACCCGGGGTTCTTCAAGGAGAGCCTCGAAGCGATGGAGATCCTCGAGAACCTGATGGATACATCCAGTGTTGGAAGCTTCGTGCGGACGCTGATATTCTTAGCGCTCTTTCCGGCGGTGCTGGAGGAACTTCTGTACCGGGGATTGATGATGGAATCGCTTATGCGATGGGGGCCGTTTTGGGCGATATTGATTTCGGCGACGGCATTCGGGTTATCTCACCAGATGCTCCTGAGGATACCGGGGATGATTTTCGTCGGCATTTTGCTCGGTTGGATAAAATACAAGTCCGGGAAATTGAGCGCGGCGATATTTATGCATTTGATATACAATACCGTGGTGGTAACATTCGCGTTTTTCACGCAAAGCCTTATCCCGGTAAATCATTGAGCCCGCCGGGATTCACGAGAACAAGGAGGACAAGATGGCGAATATCGATGGTGTATCGATAAAACCGATCAAGAAGCATTGTGACGACAGGGGTTTCATATGCGAGGTCTATCGTGATGATGAAGATTATATGCCCGGTGGATGCAAGCAGACGACGTTCACGACGACGCATCCCGGGGTGGTCAAGGCATTCCACTGGCACAAGGTGCAGTGGGATTACTGGTTCATTATGAACGGAATGGCGCGTATCGTCCTGCACGACATGCGCGAGGATAGTCCGACGAAGGGTGTAACCCAGGTGATCGTGGCCGGCGTGGATAACCCGGTTGCGGTGGCGATTCCGCCCAAGGTGGCTCATGGGTACCAGGTGCTTGGCAGCGAACCCGTGATGCTGTTCTATCATACTTCCGAGGTTTATAACCGGGATAACCCGGACGAAGAGCGCCTGGAATGGAATGATGTCGGTATCGGCTTCGACTGGAGCGTCAAGAACCGCTGATAAGCGAGTATTCAAGGACAGCAGTATCTTATCCGTGTGCCACCGCTACTCAGCGTCTTCGCTGATAGCGGTGTACTGTCTTGGTGCCACGGTCAAGCTCACCGGATGATGGTTGAATTCACATCAGGATGGATTGCTTGCCCGTGTTTTGCCATGTGCGCGCATCATCGGTCGCAGAGCGACCTATAGATACGCGCTACCCAAGGAGGCATTCCCATAAGATGCGCGCCACCCGCGTAGGTAAGTGCCACACAATAAATGCACGGGGATATGTGGCGCAGGCTTTCCAGCCTGCGATATTCGCGGCAGGTTAGAAAACCTGCCCCACAAGAAAGTCGTTATCGTTAATGAAACGCTCTGAAGTAACTGCCTGCTGATTCAATGTGAACAGGAAATTATTGACACCTTATATAATGTAAGATACAATCTTACTTTCAGTAATAAAAGGGTAAATCGGAAAAATCAGTGGGTAAGGTAAAAACCAAAGACCGTATAGTCCAGGCCGCAGTCAAAGTCTTCAGTAAGAAAGGCTACGAACGTGCGCACGTTGAGGATATCCTTAACGAAGCCGGGGTGTGCAAGGGGACTTTCTACCGATATTTCCGCTCGAAAAGCGACCTTCTTGAGCGAGCGTGCCAGAATTTCCTTTTTGACGTCGGCGGTGAATGGTATGAGTTCATCAGCACGACCGACGATCCGATAAAGGGGCTCGAATTTCACATAGATTTCGTGATGACGATAATCTATGAGGAGAAAACAGCTTCTACTTTCTTCGAGCTATGGGCGCGTGGAGTCAGAAGCGAGGCGAGCAAGTTATCCTCAAAGAAGGGCGATAAGCAGGAATTGCCCGGCGCGGGACTTTATAAGATGCTGAGGGAGAATATTTCGCGTTTCTACCGTGAGGCCAGGGATCGCGGACAGCTCAAGTTTGAGGCCGATCCCGATTTGATGGCCGCCCTGCTGGCCGGGGTGGTCGACGGTTTTTGCACGCAATATATGCTCGACTCCACCTCGATAGACCTCCTGCGCGGACGGGACCTCATCAAGAAGAAATTCATCTACGACCTCGTTCCATAGATAGCTGATATCTGTTGAGATCAATCCCACCAGGAAAATATTCATATATTCGGGTACCGCACCTTTCAAGGTGCGCCCTGCCTGATTTCTAAGGGATCGCACACTGAACCCTAACGTTGCATAAATTTTTCGTTCTTGATGGCACGGTCTGCCCGAGTCTTCGAGGGCTGACCGTGGTCTTTGTTTCAGGATAGCAGCTACTTTCCGAAGACGGAAAGATAGCAGCTACCAATGGCACATTTTTAAGGCATACAGGCCGCATGTTTAAAG
>CBDVBS010000347.1:0-4560 GCA_965372275.1 uncultured bacterium
GGTTTATGAATGCTGTTAAATATGGGCTATTTCCAGCAAAGGATGAAATCTTAGGGAATAAAGAATTGGATAACATCAAGGATGAGGCTTGGTTCAAGTCTCTCATCAACAAGTTATAGCTACTGGCCTTCAGATGTATTGAAATGAGGATATTCAAGGGAAATCGAATGTGCAAACCTCCGAATCGAAGTGATTGATGGATTCGGAGATTTACTGATATACTAAAAAACCCCGGTTTCCCGGGGTTTGTTTTCAATGGTAGGCCAGGCAGGATTCGAACCCGCGACCATCGCCTTTGGAGGGCGCCGCTCTACCAGACTGAGCTACTGGCCTTCATACATAAATTATATTTCAAGCTTCACGTTTCGTCAATGTTTCGCTGCTCTATCTTCCATTACAAATATCGTAAGTTAATGCCCGGATTTGTCTATACAATGTTAAAAGCAAAAAAAGGGGCGGGCCTTATTTGTATGTCTCGAAGTTCAAACTGTTGGCCCGCCACCTGTGCTCTGGCAAAATTAACGTCAGCGTTTTGAAGGAGCAGGTTAGTGGATAGCCGATTTTGGGCAAAAAGTAACGGGTAGTTGAATCAACTACCCGCACCTCCAAAACTCGTATCCTGCCTATAAGATAACAAGTTTAGTGCCAAAGATTAAAGAGCGTGGTTAATGGGTTATAACTACCCCACATTAAGGTGTTTTTTAATACAGATAGGGTTTAATATGCTGATTTTCGGTGGTAAGATGGGGAAGTTGAGTCGGATTCGGTATACCTGATGTTGCAATATGCAACACGATTAATGCGAATGATTACAATTTGCTACAGGTTAACGTTATGAAAGCTGAATTAATTACCATCGGTAATGAAATATTGTTAGTCGACGTGATGGACTCGAACGCGCATTTTTTAGCTAAGGGGCTGACGTCCTTGGGTGTGAACGTTGTTCGGATGTACACGATACGGGATTCCATCGAAGAGATAGTGAAATTCCTTGACTATACTCTGAATCATGACAAGGCCGATATTGTGATAACCACCGGCGGATTGGGACCGACAGTGGATGATATGACATATGAAGGGGTAGCGAAATTCTTCGATGTGGAATTGTATGAAGATTCGCGCTCATTGTTATATTTGCGGGAGCGGGTTGAGCTGCTGAATATCATCGATCCGTCAAGGGTACGTACGCTAATTCCGGCGCGTCTGAAGATGGCCATGCTTCCGCGTGGCGGTGCACCCCTGTTCAATCCACACGGAGCCGCACCGGGATTGTGGTATGAGGTGGACGGCCGGGTGCTGATCTGCCTGCCGGGTGTGCCGATTGAGATGAAGGGTATCTGGGAAGTCGCGGCGCGCCCGAAGCTGGTGGAATTAACCCTGGGTTATGAATATCAGGAGCGGCATTATGTCGTGCATTTCACCGATGAAAGCGCGATGGCGCCGATTATCGCCGATGCCATGGCGCAATTCCCCGAAGTGCATTTCAAGACAAGGCCCAAACGTGCCGGCAGCGGATGGGAAATGAGGCTGGATATCGCGCAACTGATCTCACCCGATGTCCCAAGCCGACTGCAGGAAGCGGTCGATGCGGTTCTTTCGAAATTAGAAGAGAAGGGGATAGGGTTTGATTTGCGGGAAGAAAATAATTAGGGTCGGCCCCGAATTAATCCCCTGTGTTCATGCTGGTTACAGGGGCAGTCAGAAAATAATTCGGGGCCGTCCCTAATTATCATAGTGTTTTATAGCAATTCGTCGATGCAGTCGGTCAGGATGGTGGTGTCGTCGCCGATGCCGCCGGTTTTGCCGTAGCGGACATTGCCATCCAGATCAATTATGAAATGGCAGGGTATGACTGCTGGTAACTCAAAGGGCTCCCTGAAGGCATCATAGGAGTGACAGTACGGATCAAGCAGCCATTCGGTGCAATGATACTGCGGGTGAGCATTGACCCAGGCGGTGAGGTCGGGTTTGTTGCCGAACGCGATCGAGAAATATTCGAAGTCCTCACCGGCCAATTTGTATGTGTCGTATATTGTGGTTAACGCGGGAAACTCCGCGACGCAGGCAACTCAGCCTATCTGCCAGTAGTCGGTCATCACCACGTTGCCCGGATTGTAATCGGCGAGTGATACCGTCTCGGTGCTGCCTACCCAGATGTTATCGAGTGTGAAATAGAATGCGGGCGGAGCGACGGCGGGCTGCATATCGACCGTCGGGTATTTCGTGACGCGGATCATATCCGAGTCTCCCTCATCCCACTCAGCAGCGATGTCCGATACCTTGCAGTGAACGTAATAATGCCCGACAACATCGGGTGAAACCCAGACCGCGACCTCGTCCTCCTCGCTGAGGAAATAACCCTCATCGCAGGACCATTCATAGGTCAGCTCATCACCGGTATCAAGGTCGGTTGCGTAGCAGGTCAGAGTTATAGCTTCTCCAATTGAATTTTTCAATGTCGTACCACGGTTCATGTCGATGTAATCGAATATCGGGCCGACATTGTCCTTGAAGAGCACGCTTATCTCGAATGCCTCTTCGATGAAATCCTCCGCGCTGAGATTGTCGGTGACCCTGAGCATGATGTCGTACTCACCTTCGCTTCCCCAGTGGTGGATGATTGTTTCGCCTTCGTCCATCGGGTTGAATGTGATGCCGTCATATTCGAAGTCCCAGTCGTAAGCAGTTATCACGCCGTCAACATCGAATGAATCCGCGGCGGAGAGTTCATAGTAGGTGTTCATATAATATGGCGGGTCGTCCATCATTTCGCCGATTGCTGTTGGAGGTGTGTTGGCGGCATCAACCGTAATGGTTTCATCGAGGAAATCCTCCACACCGTTATTGTCCACAACACGCAGGTCAACATCGAATATGCCCGAGAGATTGAAAATTTTTGTCGGGTTTGTAACAGTGCCGCTGTCGAACGTATCACCGTATGTTCCGTCGGCATCGAAATCCCATTCGTGCAATGTAATTTCGCCGTCCGGGTCGTAGGATTCGGACGCATTGAATGTTACGCTTTGCCCCGAATCAATATCGGCGGGTGTCGTAGCTTCGGCTACCGCGACGGGAGGGATGTTCATCGATAAATCATCCCCAACCCCGATGATATGCACCATATAAGCCCTGAGAGGCTTGTCAACGCCTGTAAGTCCCGGCAGGTATGTTCCCTCGGTGGAGTCAACGCTGATGAGCAGAACGAGGTCATCAGCGGACAGCAAATCGGGCATGAAGAGTTCGTAGATATAATCCTTATGATTCGGGCCTTCATCTTCAATGGTCAGTATTTCATCAATATCTATCTGGGGTATCTCCAATCTTACCGGGCCGATGGTGTCTGCATTCCGCCAGTCGTGTACTGAAATTTCATAGGTCGCAATGCCGCCATGGTCTTCGGCGGTCCACCACAGGTTGTTTGTTGTTTCCTGGATATCGATCCGGTACGGCTCAGCGGTGTTTGCCTTCAAGGGGAAATCACCAGGTGGGTCAGGAGGTACTGATGTGGGGAATGCCCAGGAAGCGTCAACGGCATAGTTGAATTTCAACCCTGATGCAAGGGAAATAGTGTAGCCCCTTATGCATTGACTCCCGGCAGTGAGCATTCCTCGGTCATCGGGGTTGAGATCGGATATGTCGGAATCGGCGGTCAATCCGTCCGCAAACATCTTGTATCCGTTCAGTACAGCCGCCTGGTCGCCGGGGATAGTGCCTCCCAGCTTACCGGGGGCATAGCCATACAGACCGGCATTCAGGAATTCCTTCGGATTCCACCAGCGGGTAAGCCCGTCCGGGTTCATCAGGCGCGTTTCATCAAATCCGGCAACAACTATGTCCGGATCGCCAAAGCCGGATAGTGTACCCTTGGTGATAAATATGCCGTGCACGTCGAACGCCGTGAGGATCGGGTCATCATTCGGGTGGGTGATCTTTATATCCACATCGAGTATCTTCCCGCCGCCTGAAAACTCCGGTGGTCCCGCGAGGGATACAAGCTGATCAGTTGCGGTTTCGAGCAGGGGTATGGCATTGAGATGCCTCTGCGCGGTACGCAAGACCTCGTATTCGAGAGTACCGGCATCGGGATTTGCGGTGACGCTGTAGAATGCGAGGGGGATGCGCATGCCCTCATATTCGTCTCCTGCTGGAGTACGCTTATTTCCTTCGACCGGATTCTGAGGAAGGGTGGGGGATATCCCGGGGTTATTATCAATGCCGGATGGGAGTATCGGTGTATCGCCTCCGCCGGAACAGCCATATGATGCGAATGTAATCAACAGTGAGAGGAAGAGGACATGTCGTAATTTCATTGAAAACTCCATAAAACTTATTAGTACCTCAAGTATGGTTACCCGGAGCACTAATCAGTCCAGAATTCATCGCGATTCATGTTTGGAAATTATACTTCATTATTTCACCAATCAGAATAGACACTTGGTGAGTCTTGATGGTGCAGGGGATTGTTCCGGGGCACGCCCATTCTCGAAGACTCGAAGTGGGCGTGGCACCCGGCGCACACTGAAGTATGCGGCACCCATCCCACGATGTTCCCCGGTGTTT
>CBDVBS010000348.1:0-4530 GCA_965372275.1 uncultured bacterium
AACCAATTGATACAAATGATGCCATAGGGAAAAGATACAAGGGGTGCCACAAAGAATGACCGTGCCACCCGGAATGCATACACATTATTCACAATGCTCCTTGCAAATGAAAATGCGGTGATTTAAGATTTACACATCAACGGGTGGCTGAAAATACCACGGGTCATAAAGATACCCACGCTGATATTCATGGTTCTTACCATGGCCTGTTTGGGCACCTTTGCCGGATGCGATGAAACAGCATCCGATTACTCCATTCTCGAACCCGGTGATATCCCACGTCCCGAATTCGAATTCATCCTCGACCTGGAAGATTGGCTCGACAAGTTCGGCATCGAGGACATGATCGATCCATTCATGTGGGACATTCTCGACGGCACCGGATTCAACTCCCTGAGAAGGACCAACCTTGTTGCATACGAGAGGGAGGATTACATCGCCGTCGAATGTTACTACGAGCTTGATGATGCCGAAGATACGATCGTTGGAAAGCTCCTCGACATCGAGTTTACGGAAAGCACGCTCCTTGGCAGGCTCGATCCCGATGCGGCGATGATAAGCATATATTTCTCCGGGGGCCGGGATTTTTTGAAAAACGCAGTTAAAGGTTTGACCGACCCGTACATCGTTGAATCGCTGTTCGAAGGAGACAGTGCACATGCGATAAGCACCAGGCAGAGTGCAGCGATGGGCTTGGGGATGCTCGAGGGGGCAATACTGAGGCATTTCGGTGACGAATGCCTGTTTGTCCTCTTCCCGAATCCCGGGTATCCATCAGCGGAAGCACCAATTCCCGGGCATGGCGTGCTGATCGTGCCAACCGAAAGCGAGAAACTCGCTGGATACGAGATAGCGAATTTCATGAAATCATTCAGCTACTTAGCGGCCCTGTTCGAGGAGGAACTCAGGGATGTTGAGGTGATGGAATTCAAAGAGACCGAGGTGGAAGGGTATCCCTGTGTATATCTCGACCTTGGCGAAGGCATGGCGATTTCGATGGTTGACGCCGACGGGTATTTTTCCCTCGGCGGCTTTGATGGAATCACCGCCGCGCTCGATTCGTTTGACAGGCGAAAGGCATCATACGATTCACCCGAAGAGGCTGACATATATTGCCGTATCAATTACGATGTGATTAACGACTCGGTTCTGGTCCCGTTATATGAAGCAGGCATAGACCCCGGGCATTTGAACCTGATGGTCCCGGAACCGCTTCTCGAAGCCGCGGGAATTGTCCTCGATCAATTGATCAACCAGATTGAGGACCTGGAGGAAATATCCGATGCAACAGTTTGGGCTGATTTCAGTCTATGCAATTGTGAAAACGGTTATAATATGAAAGTTCGTATGCAAACCGATTTAGCGGAATACAGCCTTGATAATTTCAGGGCATATTCCGAAATGCTCGATGAGCAGGTTCGATTCTAAACAATTATCAATCCCGTCCATATGGAAAGGGATGAAAACAAAGGAGAAAAGAATGACTCGCAAGCTAATGACTCTGATCATCGTGACAATCCTGGTGATGTTCATATTCGCGGGATGTCAGAACAAGGGCGACACGCCGCCGAAGGATGAGGAACTGACCGGGAAGGATGTTCCGGAATACAAAGTGCTTCTCGACCCGGAGTACCTGACACGTGATTTACAGTCCGAGATCGAGTCGGCTACCGGGGCGGACAAGGAATCGCTCGAACTGGTGGACGAACTCATCGGTTACCTCGATTGGGAGGTAACAAGCCTTGAAGCTAAGGAGAGCGACGGAACAATCGGCGTTCGTTCGATCGCGAAGTTCTCGGGGGATGATGAATCCCTGTCCGGATTCCTGAACAAGGTGGAACCGGCCAAAGCGGATGTGATAAAGGGATTCACGCATGACGATATCCTCATGATGTTCTCCATCGGGAATTTCGAGGGCGGCCTGAACAACATCATGGATTGGGTGCTCAACACTGATGCCGTTGACAAGGTCATGGGGGTTGCCTCCGACGATCCGAAAGCCGTCCAGATGTGGAATACGATGAAACCCATGATCATCGGTATCAACGAAATGATAAAAGAGAAACTCTACACCTACATCGGCGATGAATTCACCTTCGCGCTCTACTACAACCAGGATTTCATCGGCTGGGAAGGTATCGACGATGCCGAGTCTTTCTACGAGGCTTCCCCGGTGCGCTTTCTCATTGCCTTTTCACTGGAGAAAGCCGGGATGGCCGAAGACCTTCTCGATATCCTTGATGAACTCGTGATGAATTCACCGATGGGCCTGATGATGGGTGGAATGGGTGGCGGCTCACTGTTCCCCGATGCCGAGAGGGACAAAAGCGGGAATTATGACATCTTCTATATGCACATAGAGGGTGATTTCCAGCTTGCGTGGGCTGAATACGAAGGGGCCATGTTCATCAGCGATATGAACACCATCAAGAACCTCGGCGACTATTATGACCCGAAGAAGCCGGCGAGCGTCCCCTCAACATACAACAACTACTTCCTCGCCGAGATCGATAACTGCATCGAGAAATTCTACCAGCCTTTCGAGGACGATATCGCAGAGGGATGGGAAGATGCGCAAGAAGAAATTGAAGACGTCGAAATCCGGACGATGGTTGACGATATATTCACCGCAATAGATGACGGGGATAAATTCGGTGCATTTGAATCATACACCTATAACTCCAAGGATGGCTGGGTGAGCACCATCAACCTGACTTCCGTCGCAGGCCCGCATGTCCTCAACTACTTCGAAGCAATGAAAGCTATCGGTGATGTTTTCACCGAGATCATGGAAGAAGAAATGGGCGGCTCGATGATGGGCGGAGATGATTATTACTACTAATATGTGTCCCGGCAATTGACCGATAGGTATCGGATGTTGTGATATTGAATATTACCAGGCCGGGCCGGGCGTGACAACATGCCCGCCCGGCGATGATTTCCGGGGCATTCGGAAGGAGAGTCAAATGAATATGAAAAGATTATTTCACACCGGACTTATGGTCCTCACACTTATCATTTTCGCGGGATTCCAGAACGGGATCGGGAGTGTCGCATACGGGGAAGAATCGGGGGAGTATTGCCTCTCCGATTACGAGACGCTCATGGATACGAATTACTGGATGAATGACCTTTATGACATGTTGGAATCCGCATCCGAAGAAGAGCGCGCTATTTTCTACGCCGTAAACGACGGCATCGGTTTCCTTGAGTGGGATCTCGTCGCCCTCGACGCCATGTATTACGGTGATAAGATCAGCATACGCTCTATCGACACATACAACGGCGGTGAAGATACGCTTCTCGGATTGATGCATAATGTCGAGCCTGTCGCTCCAACGGTCATCAGCAAATTCCTCCCGGGAAATCAACTAATGACTTTAGCCTTCGGCAATCCCCACGGCAGTGCCGAGGCCCTGTTAAGCTGGTTATTCGAAGGTGATGCATTCGTCGACATGATGTGCATCGCCACCGGGATCGGAGACGAATTCAAGGAGGGGTGGAACAGTGAGGTCATGCCGGTTGCATCCGGTTATGTGAATACCTTAAGGGAAGTGGTGTTACCATATCTCGGTGATGAAAAGGTCATAACATTCTACTGGAATGATAATTTCATCGGCTGGGAAGATATCGACGACGCCACCGACTTCTATACCGGGTCGCCGGTACGGGTCATCGCCGCGTCATCAATGGCCGAACCGGGATTCGCGGACTCGATCATGGATATCATCCGTGCATTCTACATGGCGACGCCCGAATTTATACGGGGGAGGTCTGATGAGTTTGACCCCGGATTCGAAATCGATGTGATGGAAGGCGAAGGGTACATCATCCATTACATAGACATTGATGAAGCGTTCCAGCTCGCATGGACTGAGTATGGCGGCGTGTTCTTCCTCAGTGACCTCGATACGATTCAGAACCTCAAGGATTACTACAACCCGATGAAGCCCGTCAGGAAAGTCCCGGCAAGATACAATTCCTATTTCTATTTCAACTTCGATATTGTCGTCGGCAAATTCCTCCACCCACTGCAAGGGGAACTCAGGGATGAACTGGATTGCGGTCGGGAATATGCGGATGAGATGGAAATTGCCTTATTGGAAATGGTGCTTGAATTTGCTGAGCTGCCCTGCGACATCGGGTGCATTGAGTCGTGGAATTACAATTCTGACAAGGGCCTCGTATCCATTACGAATATCAGTGAACCCGTCGGGCCGTTCATCCTGGACTTTTTCAATATGGCGGATGATTTCCGTGGTAGTTTTTTCGACAATTTCGCCGGGGGATGCATGTTCTAAACCGCCCGGTAATCAATATTGCCGGATAACCAGTCACACGAGATACGTTGTATCGCCATACTTTTCTCAACTTCCACCATCTTCTTTCCGTGTGGCACCCTTCTGTCTTCAGAAGGGTGGCTGCATAAAAACTCCAACAGACAAAGAGCTAATCATCAGGTTAGCAGCTACTTCCCGAAGACGGAAAGATAGCAGCTACCAATGGCACTAACTTAAGCTAAAATTGGAA
>CBDVBS010000349.1:0-4519 GCA_965372275.1 uncultured bacterium
ACCAGCTTAGCGGTACAGTCGCCTAAGAAATTAGTGCCCGTAATTTCAACATCGGTCAGTGATGTATCTACCCCTGAAATACTGGGATCGATCCCCACAACAGTCGGCGCCGGGGTTTCAGTTATTGTAATTTTGGGTTTGTGAAACAGTATATCGCTCGAATCGAAGGAATTGACGGTCAGAGATGCCTCGTACTCACCGGCCCCCAACCCGGAAGCATTAGCTATTGTTACTCCCCATGTATTGCCGCTTATATGAGAGAAAGATGTATTCGTTTCGTCCGTAATCTGTTGGGCCCATATAATAACGTCACCAACATTATTCAGCCAGTCACGCACATTAACCTGAAGTTCAACCGTTGCGCCGGTATATTCGTACAGTATTCCAAGCTGTGTAAAATCCTCGATGGCGTACGGTTCCTTGCAGTTGCCGGGCCATGATGCATCGACCGCGAATTGTATCGCCCAGTATTGCGGCGGGACGGGGATATAGACAAGATAATTCTCCATATGCTCCGCGCCCCCGGCGAACATGCGGCTATCAATATCCTTCGCGAAAGCCATAAACGGATTAATAGCCAGGCCATTGGGAACGTCCCACAATTGCGTCCAGGCATCGGCATTGGTTAACATGTGCCCGTACTGGTTGGTAAACAGGATACCTCTCACATCATATCCGGTAAGCGGGGTGGGGTTACGGAGAGTGACATCGGCGTCCAGAATTCGTGTCACCGGGTCGAATGAATTAACGGCGACCACCACGCAGTCATCACAGTTCGGCGGCAGGAGGAAATCGGTGACATCAGCATGTATTGCCGACTCACGAATCGGCACCGCATCAACTTTCATTTCAACAGGATCGAAATACAGATCCCAAATTCCCCACAGCATACGCTCCGAGCCGGATTCGGTCTCCGCAACTAATGCAGCGGGTACCTCCACGGGTTCCACGGGGTTTCCCCCTCCCCCGGAACATCCTGCTGCCATGATTATAAGGATTACTACGCACAAGCAACGCAGGTAGTTATTCGCGTACATCATATATAGTCCTCCATCAAAATTTCAAGAACACCTAAAGCCTCTTCAATACTTTAGATGCCTGAAACCAATTTAATCATAAACCTGAGGTCTGTTCCATAACTAATAGCGCTGCCATGATGGATATATCTGATGATAAAACCGAATGTTCGCATTTTTCCCAACAAAAAAGGATGGCCACAAGGGCCATCCTGTGAATTGTACAATGTAATCCGTTCAACTGCCGGAAGCTTGAAGGTCAATATCAAGCAGCAGGAAAGAAGAGCTGGCTATCAATGTTTGCTGCGTTTCGGGATAACCCAGGTCCAATTCATGGTCAATTATTACAATTACCGGATATAGACCATTGATATAGGGATGCTCCGGATCACTCTCATCGAGCGTACTTTTAATCCCCCACTCGAAAACACCGGGTTCAATTTCAGGGGGGGCTTCACCACTATAATTCCGGGCAATTCTCCCGTACCATTCATCATCATCCCAATAGAAGATATCAGGACAGACAAATGAGCATCCAAAGCTGCCTACCCTTAAATGTGGGTATTCCTCGTACCTGACTTTTGCCCATATGCCTAAGTTTGCGATGTAAGGATCATCGGGGTCGAGAGTAAGAATCTGCTCGAACTCGACATCGTTAAGAGTTTCCGCGTTTGCTATGTCCGGGAAATCCAGCTCAGGATTTGTCACCGGCAGATTATCGGGCGGGGTCCAGGCGGCCATTACAATATATCCAAACGTGAATGCTCCCTCCGGGAATTTCAGATGATACGTCCGCTGAAAAGTGTCGGTTGTTTTGAACATTCTCCTTCCGCTGCCGTCATTGAAACACAGGTATGGATTAATTGTGCTGTCGGGGAACTCTTCCGTGGCATATTTCCCCTTCTGGTACTTGAACACCGGGGCTTCATATCCCTCGCCGAGATCATACCCCGGCCAGAAGTAAAACGTATATCCATCCGCGTTCAAGACTCCCCCGCCGCCGTCGTGCGTCCAACTGAAATAAAAGGGATAAGGCTGGTAACAATTATCAATGCCATCGGTGCTGTTGTTTGCCCCGCTCATCCAGTGCCTTGTGGCCGGGAAAACCGCGATGCCTTTAACGTCAAACCCCGTATATCGCGGCTGCGTTGGGAAAGGGTGACTCAGGATAACTTTAAGCTTGAATGTTCCGTCTCCCTGGTCAATCGGCTTGCCTATCATCAGGCAGTTGGAACAGGGCGCGTGCTCAAGGAATTTCGTAACGTTGAGATGCCAGTCAGCACCGCGAACAGGAACAGCGACAACGTTGTTATGATCCTCATTGACATGAAATATCCACTGCCCCCACGACCAGTCGGAATCATCCCGGGTTTGAGTGATTGTGGATGCCTGGATATCCGGAGCCACGGGTTGCTGCCCAGCGGAACATCCGACACATAAAAATCCTGCAATGATAATCACTGCTGTTACGTTTTCAATACAGCGCATGAGAACCACCTCCGTAAGCAATCAATCAATAACTATAGATATGCCAATCCGCATAAATCCCCCAATCGGAATTGGCGCTGTCCCAGTCACACCATCCCACATGCACGGTTCTTACAAATCGTGTGGCGGGAACCGGCCCGTAAACACCCGCTATGTTATCATCACAGACACCAGCGCTCACTTCAATTCGATTGTCAAACTCAATATCGGCAATATCGTATGAATCAATCTCCGTAGCATACACTGGGAAGTACCCATCATTCTCCCCGTCATCAATCCACACGGCACAACCTCTTCTCTTGTACGGATTAGAAGAATCGCCCCTTGCGGCATAAGTGATGAATCCTTCCTGCACGGTGGAATCACCATCATCTTTGACGGTTACCGGAGGTTCCCCGCCCTGTTCCATCTCCGTGTTATAGTAGAAATTGGTCGGATCGGTGTCATCGGAGTTCTTGAAATGGGTCCAGACTATATTAGTGCATCTCGTGCTCGCGTTCTCATACGGATCGATATCAACGTAAGGAAACACATCCCAGCGATCATACTCATCCAAATCAGCACTGTCACCATCCCAGGTAATCGGAACGCTCAGGTTTGTGGTTGGACTTGTCGGCGGGAACATGGAGGCCCAGATATCAATGTCGATGATGGTGGCTACGGAATACTGGTAAGTTTGCCATACAACGCAGGTTAGATGTCCGCCATCTCCAATATACAAGCCCCAGCCGGTATCGTCCATGCCGCAGTCAATGCGCGGGTACATAGGCAGGTAGTCTGAAGTCGGGCCGTAAAGCATCGTCCTGCCATAACCCCATATGCCGTCATCCTCATCATACTTAGCCCACCATATCTCTCTGTTGCCTTTTGAACCCGTAGAATTCGTGAATCGTTCATATACGCAAAACAGGTAGCGGTAAGTATCGTCATCATCATCATTATCTTCAGTTATACCGTAATAAACCACGTCCGGATGCAGGCAGTTATAACTTGTCGTCTGATTAACCGTTTTAGGGAATCCTGCAGCATGGGAAAATGAGTTATAAACATTCACAGTGCCTTGTACCCATCTGTCATGCCTTATACTAACCTTGTTAGATGCATTCTTCATCTGATAGACAACATCAATGGTCATCTTGCCGGTTTCCTTCATATAGGACGTTACCGCCGGGTAGGAATTGTTGTAGTCGCCGTCACTTATTGTATATACATCACTCCAATCAGGATTTGAGTCAGCATCGTCATTGTAGGCTACCTTGAATTTTACTTTCCAGACACCGCTGACTATCTGTTGCCATGCGTATACGACCTGTGAGTCATCAGCATAACTTGGTGCTCCAGCATGTTTATGGATTTTGTTACGGTGGTACTCATCATCGTAATACATAACCACATTTGACACATCAACCCGCCTTTCCAAATCCGCCGTATCAGCAACCTCCTCATCGGTGGCCTGCCACTCGATCTGTCTTTTTAGAGTTTCTCCAAGTGAACCGTTGTCATCATTTCCAGAACCTGGATTATCAGGCTCTGTCACGCCACCTCCCCCGCTACACGATGTTAAAAACGGACAAACAAACGCCAACAACAGAACCGTCAACAGTTTTTGCAGTTTCTGCATTCCCTAATACCTCCTTATTAATATACAACATATTTACTGTTCCCGGAATGGACTTACTTCCTTAATAACAATATATCATGAGGGGGGGGGGCGCAAGGTGTTTTCGAAGTATTATTTAAGAAATTATTGAAGCTAACATTAAACTGTCATAACCAATTGATAGCTGTTCCTTGAACACCAATCCTAAATCAATTAATCTATCATACTAATTAGCACCTCATCCCATACTGGGAGGCCATTAATGGGCGACAAGAAAGGGATTATCAAAGCATTGGGACCGGGATTCCTGTTTGCGGCGGTATCGGTGGGGGTTTCTCATTTATACTACTTATTAATCACTTTTAGCTATGATGCCGGGTGGCACGGCCTGCCTGAGTCCTCGAAGGCTGGCCGT
>CBDVBS010000350.1:0-4493 GCA_965372275.1 uncultured bacterium
TATCGAAGCTTGTCAGTGTTTTCTCCATGTGCCACCGCTTATCCGAGTCTTCGAGCTTACCCGTGCATTTCCAACCTCCGGGTGCCACTGACAAGCGACAATATGTGCTTTCAACCCCATCAGAAGTATCGAAGCTTGTCAGTGTTTTCTCCATGTGCCACCGCTTATCCGAGTCTTCGAGGAAAGCGGTGCCTTCCCAACACCGCTATCAACGAAGACGTTGAGTAGCGGTGGCACACAAGAATGGATGGACCGTGGCACCCCAGAGGGTTTTAATCTTAGATCTATGCGGAAAGAAAAACCCCAACTGGGAGTTGGGGCGTATTGGTTTGTCTGTGTATAAATTATACCACCAATTATTCAAGCCTCAACTTGATCTCACCAACCTCGGCTTCGACCGCGTCGAGGATCGTCCCGTCCGCGATGAGATCGGCTATCTTGTTGATGTCGGGATATAAGACCCGGTCTTCATCGAGATGAGGGACATGCTGTCTTATCACTTCGTATGCCGCGTTGGTGCCGCGTCCGGGTTTCAACGGTTTACCGTCCTCCTTGCTTCCATGTTCCTTCGTCTGTCGGAAATCGAAAGCCTGCGCCGCGGCATTCATCTCGATTGCAAGCACCACTATGACATTCTTCTGGATTTCCTTCAGCTTCCGGCATGCGATAGGCGCCATCGACACATGATCTTCCTGGTCGGCTGAGACGCTGATGCTGTCAACGCTTGCCGGGTGACTCAGCACCTTGTTCTCGCTGACGAGTGCCGCGGCGGTGTACTGGCTGACCATGAGTCCGCTGTTCACGCCGCGTCCTTCGACGAGAAAATCGGGCAGTCCGCTCAGGACGGGATTCAGCAAACGGTTGGTGTGACGTTCGCTCAGGTCGGCCAATTCACTCATGACGATTGCCATAAGGTCCATGACTATGCCGATCGACTGCCCGTGGAAGTTACCTCCCGCGAGATGGGTTTCGCCATCGG
This sequence comes from uncultured bacterium, assembly GCA_965372275.1. Classification (GTDB taxonomy): domain Bacteria; phylum JAJVIF01; class JAJVIF01; order JAPKYR01; family CAZSPL01; genus CBDVBS01. Next base: position 980 of record CBDVBS010000350.1, read on the forward strand.
GTATGAACAGCGGGTTATCGACGGCGGAATTCATCTCGATCTCCACCTGCTCGCGCGTATAGTACCACGCGTCGATCGTCGGCCCGATAACCTGCGGTGTGCATCGCATCGAGTAGCCGTCCTGTACCTTCCCTGATTTATCCGCCATCACTTCGCTGTCCGCGAACAACTGCCTCAGTGCAGCAGCAGCCGCGTTCTGTCCCGTGTACGGCCTGACGGCATGAAGCCTCGCATCGTATGCTGATGCCACACCCTTGAGCGAGTCGATGGTCATCGCCGCCGCGATTAGCGCGCACTTGATAATGCGGCGGGCATCGACAAGGCGTAACGCGGCTTCACCGGTGAGCACCTGGGTACCGTTGATGAAGCCAAGACCTTCCTTATAAGTGAGATCAACCGGTTTCAGCCCGGCTTTCTTGAGTGCATCGCCGCCAGGCATTCGTACTCCATCGTAGAATGCCTCACCCTCACCGAGATATACAATTGCCAACTGTGACAACGGGCTCAGGTCGCCGGATACACCGAGCGAACCCTTCTCGAATACGACCGGCGTAACGCCCTTGTTCAGGCAGTCGAGCATGATGTTCACGTTCTGCAGGCGTACGCCGGAGTATCCCTTTGAAAGGGTATTTGCGCGAAGCAGCATCGCGGCCCGCACCGCGTCATCGGGCTGCGGATCGCCGGTTCCGGCAGCGTGGGAATAGATAATTTTTCGCTGAAGTTCCGCGCCCTGTTCGGGGCTGACGCGTATGCGGGCGAACTCGCCAATGCCCGTGGTGACGCCGTATATGGCTTCGCCGCTGGCAACGAGTTTCTCCAAAAGCGTACGGCTTTTGTTGATGTTTTCAACCGCTTCATCACTAAGGACAACTTCCGCCCTGTTACGCGCGACTTCTTCCAAAAGCTCTATGGTCAATCCGTGACCTTTGATGGTAACCGTCATTTTAACGACTCCTTCCCGCCCCTCGCCTGATTCATGCAGGAACGAAAATATACACCCGTAAGCTGAGAGTGTAAAGACAAACTCGTTGGCCGGATTACAAAAACCCCCGGTGAGACCGGGGGTTCGTGTAATCATTGCGTGCGCTCATATTACCAGTCGCCGGGCAGATAGTAGTAGCTGTAGACATTGCCGCCGGTTGACGCCACCATTAGTCGGTTGGTTCCCGGTGCCCAGGCGCCCCTCGGGCCCATCGGTTTCAAGTTTGATGAATAGCCGATCCAGTAAACCTTGCCGCTATATGCAGCAGTATAGCGGACTATCGGGCATCCGAAGGTGCTGTATGAGTACACTCCGCCCCAGACTACCATGTGGCAGGCAGGGTTATCCTGATCGATGTAGATGCCGGGGTCCCAGATTTGGTTGTGGTTAAAGCTGAACACATCGTCTTCCTAGTGTGCAATATCCCCTGCACTGTCAACCGCATAGAGATTAGTGTAATTCCCAGCGGGTCGGGAAACGAACACATAGTGGCCAAACATGGGATTGTAGTCGAAGTCGCGGACATTGTTGAAATTACCGCCGATGATTGCGGAAGGAACAGTAGCGGAATCCCAGTCTGTGCCGTTATGGTGATAAACGGTCATAGCTGATAAAGATGTGTAGACAAGGACTATCGGATTATCGTTGTCATCTACGCAAATACGCCAGATGCTCCCTGCAGGTACATTACCGAATGTCTGCACTGTGCCGAAGGAGCTGCCGTTCCATGGCACATATCTCAATGAGTTGTATGGTGAAATAGTGAAATAGATATTATCTGCGCTGTCAGTGGAGAGGTCGCGTCGGTTCAGGCCACCCATATAAACATTGATACTTGCGTTGCCGTGGCCGGACATGGCCGATTTTGCATAGAGGTGTGTTCCATTCGTGCTCGCAACGACATAGCTGGTTCCCGTACGTGTACATGTTATCCCGCAATGATCACTGGGCCGGAGGTTGGTAACATTATAGTAACCGCCGCTTCCGGTTTGCATAGAACCACAATCAAAGATTTCCACCAGTTCCGTGCCGGTACCGTCGGTCCCGCACCCGTTGGTGACTACAACGTCCCAAAAACCCTCCGCCGCGCCGGTTAGGTTGAAGTCAACCTCAATAGTTGTTCCGCTCGTTACGGACGCGTTGGTCCCAATAACGTCGGTTTCTCCGGTCATCTTCAGTCTGACTTCCAGCAGGGTTCCCGCGATGAAGTTGGTGCCTGTAACCTCGGCGTCAGTCACCGTGGAACCTGCGCTCATAAGGGATGGTACAATGCTGGTTACTGTAGGCTGCGGGCATTCCATTACCGTGGCGGCGTACAGGAAGCAATTGTAGATATTCTCGTTGTACATCGCATGGCCCGAGTCGAGAAGATCGAGGAACCAGTGTTCACCGAATGTCTTGGCATCAACCGCGGTGACAATTATGTCGAGAATACCCGCGGAGGTCGGGTTGCCGGCTACGCTGGTGAAACCGTAAACGGACGAATAAGCAGTCGACCCGGCGACGAGAGAGTTGTAGGGTGCCTCGACGATTATTCCCGGTTCGAGTGATTCAATCGTTACGTCCGTGATATCTCCCTGCCAGTCCCAGATTTCGGCTTCAAGACTGATGCTTCCGCCGCCAACACCCAGGGAATACCACAAGCTGTTAGCCGTCTCGTTGAAGTCGCAGCAGAATGCCTCGGCACTGTTAGCCGAAGTAATCTCGAAGTTGTCGATGTTGATCGGCGGATCGCCGACCGGCCAGTCGTAGTTGGCATAGATAGCGTAGTTGAACACAAGGATGTCATACCCGGTGCCGTTCCAGTCGAGTTCGAAATCCCGCTGGTTCGTTTCACCGGCTCCGAACATACCCCTGTTATCAAGATTGCCGGTATTGCTGAAGAATGTGACGAGGTCATCATCCGCGCCGAGATCATCGCAGTAGTATTTGTATCCCGCCAGTCCTTCATAATTCCCGAAGCTGTCCGGCGCTCCCAGTAGGCCATCCTGGTAACCGAACGGGACGCCGCAGAAATATTCAGGGCCCGGTATGATCGTCAACCCATCGGCATTGGTCACCTTTGGGCCGAAACATACACCGCGAACATCGAAGCCCGTGAATACCGGGTCCCCGGCAATCGGGTGTGTCAGGATAACCCCGACGTCCACAGTACCATTGACGAAATCGATATCCAGGTTGGCCCAGTCAAGGTCCATAAGTGTTAAGGGTGGTGGTTCCATGAAGCCCAGGACGTTGATGATCTTATCAGCGTTCCTGAGCTGGACAATATCAATATTGCCCGTGGCCTTGTCGGCAACGAACTGCCAAAGGCCGAGGCTAACCGTTGCTCCCGCACCTTCAGCGGCTACAACATCCCTTCCCCCGGTTTCCGGTGTCACCAGATTCTCAGATTCACCCGAGCAGGAAACAATGAATGCAAGGGTGAAAATGAGAAGCAGACTAAGCATTGTGCTACGAGACATATAAACCTCCATATTATAAGAATATAACTCACGTACATCCGTGAATTATTCAAGAGAAAACGCGCTC
>CBDVBS010000351.1:0-4487 GCA_965372275.1 uncultured bacterium
AAACGAAGATGTTGTTCCACGGATCCACCGTCAACCCGTAGCCTTCATCACGTCCCGGACCGCCGAAGTTGTAAGCCCATTCACAATCGCCTGAGCGTGAGAATTTGGCGATAAATGCATCCCGCCCGCCGTTGGACGGCATCGCCTGGTTCCAGGGCGCCGGGAACTGGGCAGTCCCTTCGTACCACCCCGTTATATAGACGTTCCCGTAGGAATCCGCGTCAATCCCCAAGCCGGGGTCAAACCATTCACCCGGCGTGTTGTCTATCAGGTTGACATCCGCTCCGGCGAGATTCCGCACCCATTCGAAATTACCGTACCTGTCGAAACTGCTTACATACGTGCACAGCCTCCACCCGACATCTATAACCGCGTCGGTCCAGTTGTCGGGATCGAAATCGACCTCATACTGGAAATCCCCGGTTATATAAACATCGTTGAGGCGGGAAATTGCCAATGCGTTGGCGAAATCCCATCCTGCGCCTCCCCATGTCCTGCCCCATCCTTCGTTATTCAGCACCTCGACGTTGAAATATGCATGGAGTTGGATATCGTCATGGCCGATTGCGTATGCCGAGATAATAACCTGGTATAAACGGGGGATCGCGTGCATCGAATTCTCGATCGCTGCTTTCCAAGTTGTGGGAGAAACCCGTTTCATTTCCGTTGATAAATCCCCCGTGATCGCCGCCGCGTTCAGGATCACCTTGTTGATAATTCCATCGGGATCATTTATATCCACCAGCACCTCTCCACTGGAACCCCCGCTGTTGTAGAATCCGGTGGAACGAAACTTCGTTATCTCGTAAACCTGGTCGTCCTTCTCGTCGAACCACGAGCCGTCAACGCTCAACGTGCAGGTGTACTTCCCGCCCGTGGTGGAGTATTTCACGATAAACCGCTCCGTCACTTCTTCCAATGGACCGATCATAGCGCCATCGTCGCCGAATTTCCGGTAGGGTTTCATCTCCAATCCGCCCGGAGTGTCGAACATACGCGTCCAGCCATCGGGGTTTCTCAACTCCGGGTAGATCCCGGCGGAGTGGAACACGCCTCGAACATCAAACGCGGTGTTTTCCATCGGATTTTTGATGGTTACATCCAGGTCCGCCACGTTATGGGCGTGATCGAAAAAATTGACTTGGACATTTAAGCTGCTTAAAAACTTCCCGAGCACATCCGGATCGATGCCGCTGAACATCGTCTCCACCCCCTGCACCGGTTCCACTGATGTGATGAAGGTAACCCGGTCGAACGTAAGGTCCCACATACCCAAAAGCTGCCTCCCCTCCGGAAGCTGGCCGGGTTGTGGGTCATCAACGGGCGGATTGTCCTGCTGGGGTGGATCATCACCCACCGGCGGATTATCCGGTGTATCAGGCAATAATGGTGATCCGCCCCCGCCCGAACATCCCGCTATGACGATCATTATTGCGATCATCAGCCAAATTGCGATCTCCCTCGTTAGTCTGAACATGAGAACCTCCTTAGGAAATTTTATGATTTATCAGAAGCTCCCGCGACCGGCGCCCGGGCTGATATATGCCGGCCGAGGGAGATAAATTGGGAATATCACGATATTGCGATTATTAATATGTCTAATAATTGCTTCATCCCATAACGGGACACGATGCCGGGAAAAGGAAAGAATCCCGATTTGGCCGGTCGGAATTCCCGGAATTGCCTTTAGATTCTTATGTTTTGGATTGTTGGAGGGATGAAGGGCAGGATTGGAAAGTGTTATTCTCATAGTCGGGAACCTCTCCTGTGTAGGTTTCCCGCCCTGTTATGTGTGACCTTAATATACCTTTATCACAATATTTCGATTCTCGCAAGTAGCGAATCAATAATTTCAATTATTATTTATGCATACGGGATTCACTTTTACATTCCATAATTATGTGGAATGGGTGGCACGGTCTGCACGAGTCTTCGAGTGCTGACCGTGGTCCTGCATCCGGGTGGCACGCCCAGTCCGAGTCTTCGAGGATGGGCGTGTCCCGGAAACATTGATTGCACGCCCATTCGAGCGGACTCGAAGTGGGCGTGACACCCGGAAAGCTGATATGAGCTATAGTAAAGATTTAAGGTGTTTCGGTAACTTGTTGCCGAAACAAAATACGCCTATAGGTTTCGGCAATAAATTGCCGAAACACCGATCAAGAGGAATCGTTCTCGTAGCAGGCCGGGAATCCGCTGCTTGTGAAAAAGCAAGAAGTAGAATTACCGTGGCAATATATGTTAGCCGTTTGAATGACATCTTCTCCTCCCGCGTATTAAAAATATTCCCTGATTATGTTAGCCTAAATTCGACCCGCAAATCATTTTTCTACATATTTTCTCTTTAATTTTGACGTTAATTTTAATTAAGGCTAAGTAGTACCAGTATGACTAATTATGCGGGTTACGAGCCCTGTAAACACCCTTTTATTTAGGAATCATTCTTGGAAATGCGGGAAATCCGCTCCAAACCCCTTGACAAGCGATGTAACTTGTTGTAACCTCTTGTAGTCTTTTGTATCGAAATTATGAACCTTTCAATGACGACGTGAATCTTAGGGGGTGGAACGAGAATAGTTACTAAAAATAAAAGCGGTCTTTATTCTTGTTCAGAGAGCTTTAAGAGGACGATTTGGAAGTTGAGATATCGATCCGCGATGTGAAGAAGCTCTAAATAATTTTAAGGAGGTTTTCATGATGACAAAGATGAAAACTATGGTCCTAATCGTGATGTTGACTCTAATCTTGGCAGTAGGTTTCGGTTGCTCCAACGCCGACAATCTCAACCTGCCCGATGTACCAAATACAGGTAACGACGGCCCCCAGGGTGATGAACTCGACCCGGACATTCCCACTCCCTTCACACAGTTGCCCGATGGGCACTACATCCTCGATTTCGCATTCGAGAAGGATGGAGACTTGGCCATATCCGAGGCATCGTCCGGCATCCTTCTGTTCGACACATTCGGGGAGCTGAAGCGTAACATCTCCGACGGCAAGTCGGGATTCAACGCCCTTATCGACGTGGGGCCCGGCGTCCTTGACTCGGGCCGCGGCGTAATCGCCGGCGGAGGGGGCACTCCCGGCGGCGGATGGACATCATTCTATGATGACAAGTATGTCACGGGCGGAACCCTCGGCCCCAGCGCTCCTGATTGGTGGCTCGGCGGCGTCGCTCACCCACCCCCGGAATGCAGTGTCGTGGCGACTTCCGGCGCGTTTGGTGATACCGCCGATATCCCGAGGGGTATGGACATTCACCCAATCACCGGTTGGCTGTTTATCAAAGTTCAGAACCCCAAGATAACTCTCGATGGCAGCGACTGTGATTTCGACTATGATGAGATCCCGCCGGAACGCGACCTGGGCAACGGCATCATAGCGATGAGTCCGACCGCCCCGCTGAATGGAGCCGACCCGTACCACTTCGAGGGATCATACGACTGGATCGCTTACCACGACCTCACCGACGTGCAGCTCGTGAACATGTACGGCTACCCGATGGTCGATGCTTCGGTGCAGGTGTTCTGCTGGGATGAGACGAACCCGTTCACCATGTTGCCACCGCGCGACGGAGTGGAGACCGCGAACATCTCTGATTTCAGGTTCGACGCTTACGGACGAATGATCGCGACCCTGCCGAACGCCAATGCGTTTGCCATCACCGACCCGGTTGTCCCCGGCGAGATGATCGTAACGCAGCGGATCATCGGCGGAGCCCAGGACGGCACCAGCCATAATCCAGGTGACTTCTACGGCCCGACCGGCGTAGCGATCGACCCGCGTAACCAGGAGATTTACATCGCCGACACGGGACTCAACCGCGTGCAGGTGTTCGACAGCCAAGGTAATTTCATACGCATGTTCGGCGCCGGTATTACGGAATGGGTTGATTCTGGTTTCACGGCCCCGAGAGCGATTGAGATCGACAGTTTCGGCAATGTGTATGTCTCAACCGAGGAAGGTTTACAAATATTCAATGAGTATGGCCAGCCGGTGGCCTACGGTTCCATCGAGGGATACGTGAAGGACAAGACGTCCGGAGTGACCCTTGACAATGTAGTGGTATCAATATCGAGCACCTACCGCCAGTACGCGACCACCACCGACGACAACGGGTTCTTCCGCTTCAAGACGGTACCCCAGGGTGACCACACCCTCATCGCAAACCGCGCCGGATACCAGGCTCAGTACACGAACGTGTTCGTAAACGGCGGATACAAAACGACCAGCACTATTTACCTCGAGCGCACCGGTGTAGGTGAATCCGGGGTGGGAGATATCGCCGGTAAGTTCATATCGAGTCTCGACGGCGACCCGGTCAGCGGACTGCTTGTCACTATCAAGGGCTTGGCGGTATCGGATTATTCCAATGCAAACGGAGAATTCCACCTGTACAGCGTACCCGAAGGTGACCATGTACTACAGGCGCTCTCCGGTTCGCAGGTGATATACGAAACGGATGTGCATGTGAACTCCGACTCACT
>CBDVBS010000352.1:0-4479 GCA_965372275.1 uncultured bacterium
GTGAAAAAGCTGATGCAGCTTGAAAATCAAGTGAGAATCTTTACGAGTCTTCGAGCAAAGGGGTGGTCATATTCAATTCACAAATATCCGAGACCACCCCTTCAAAGACAAAGAGGTGCCACAAAGACAGGAAACGGTGAAAGTCGAGTAAGAGAAGAATACCCCCTACCCCCTTGGTCTTTTATCTCATAAGCCTTATAATCCATTTTCGTGAGTAACAAGAAAAAACGCAAGGCTCAGGATTACAGCAAGCCGAAACATGTCCAATATGTGGCGGATACCGAACGGCTGGCCATATTGCAGGAGCGTATCAAGCCCTTCGCGCGCTTGAGGATAAACGCAAGTTACCTCTATCTCCTGATTCTTCTCGTCTTTGACATCATCATCTTCAGCATTTATGGCGGCACCAAATCCCTAACCGCGATGCTCTACTTCCTGATCGGCACAATTTTCATCTGGATCGGAAGTTTTCAGCGTATTGGAGCCGCCGGCACCATCGTGAAGGCTGCCGGGGATGATGCCGCTATGTTGATAATGAACGGCCCGTATGCCAAGTCAAGACATCCGTTGTATTTTGGCAGCTTCATGAACGGAATCGGTTTCGCCTTCTTAGCAGGCCCGTTAGGCGACATTGTTCCCGCCATACAGGAGAATGCATTGGGCCTGATACCCTGGGGTCTGATAATATTTGCAGGAATGCTCGTCCCGCTGTATATCCGAATGATACACATCGAAGACGAATTCCTGTCCGAGAAGTTTGGGCCGGTATTTGACAAATATTGCCAAGCGGTGCCAAGTTTTTTTCCAAGACATACATTTTTCACTCGGGATGAAGATTGGACCCTTGACCCGCGCAAACTGAAGGCAAATCGGGAAATTAAGAACTTCATCGGCATTATGATCGTATATGTACTATTTTTCCTGAAAATGTTGTACTACATGATCATCCAACTGGTTCAGTGACATCGCTTGTGATTTGAATTCATCGTAAATATTTGCTAATATCCTAATGTATATAATGTTGCCCTTGGTGGGTGGCGAATTCATTCTTACGTGTGCCATTTTTTGGGCGAGAACTTTAAGAATATCCTCATTATCGACCTCGCTTATATCGGCGATCTTTTAATGGCCACGCCGGCCATTTCCGAAATAAAAAGGGCTTTCCCGGCTGCACGGGTAACGGTGTTGTGCAGTCCTTCAAGCAGTGATGTACTGCTGAGAAACCCGGATATTGATGAGATTTTAACGTTCGAGAAGGAAAATGCCGGGTTCTGGAAGCTCAAAGGGTTTGCCTCGAAGCTCAGGCGTGGGAAGTATGAGATAGCGTTCATATTCCATCGCGCCTTCGGATCGGCATTGCTGGCGTTAGTGGCCGGAATAAAGAGACGGGTCGGGTTTTCAACGGAAGGCAGAAGCCTGCTCCTGTCCCACCCGGTGAAACTTGATAAAACGAAGCATCGGGCCGATAACGATTTAGTGGTGCTGAAGTCCTACGGGCTTGATATCAACCCGGATGCCGGATTGGTTTATATTACCGACCCGGCTGATGAGGGTTTTCTGGACAAGGTACTTGGCAAAGATGTGGTTGGGAAGGGATATATCGTTCTCAACCCGAACGGGTCATGGGATACCAAGAGATGGCCCGTTGAGCGTTTCAGGGCTCTCTCAGAGCGGATACGCAATGAGCTTGGACTGATACCGGTCGGAATCGGATCTGATGGTGAGACACGAAGAGTGGGCGAGATGTTAGGCGGATCGGGCTTCAACCTTGCGGGAAAGACCGATCTGTCGAAATTGGGGGTTCTGTGTCGGGATGCGGTCGCGGTTGTGACGAATGACTCGGGACCGATGCATATTGCGGCGGCGGCAGGGGCGGATGTAATTGCGATTTTCGGGCCTACAAGTCCTTCCAGATGCGGTCCGAGATCTGATAAAGCGGTTGTCTTGAGAAGTGACAAGCTCGATTGCATAGGGTGTTATAAAAAAAAATGCCCGTTGGAATTTGAATGTATGCTTGAGCTGAGTGTTGATGAAGTGTTTGAAGTTGTGGTGGAGAAAACCGGATCAAAGATTTGAGTAATGACAATAAAAAACCCGCAATAGCAGGTGGTAAACCCATCAGGAGGGAATTCCTTGATTTAGCCCGACCGAGGTTAAACAAGGAATCCGTTGACGGCGTTATCGAGACCCTCAACAGCGGATGGCTGACAACCGGGCCGAGGGTTGCCGGGCTTGAGAAGGATTTCGCCGTGCTCCAGGGGCGACGTTACGCCATCGGCCTGAACTCCTGCACCGCCGGGCTGTTTTTGGCGTTGATGCGCCGCGGCGTTGGCCCCGGTGATGAAGTCATAACGACACCGATGACATTCGCGGCGTCCGCCAATGTGATACTTCACCTTGGGGCGAAACCGGTATTCGCTGACGTGAATCCTGAAGACTGGTATAACATCGACCCCGGCGCCGCTGAAGCCGCAATTACCTCCAATACCAAGGGGATGCTCTTAGTACATTATGCCGGGAGGCCGGTAGATGTTGACCGGGTCGATGATATTGCCGCCAAGAACGGGTTGTTCACTATAGGTGATTGCGCACATGCCATTGAAGCCCGGTGGAGGGACGAACCTGTCGGAAAGCGTTTCGATGATTCATCATTCAGTTTCTATGCCAACAAGAATGCTACATCCGGCGAGGGGGGAATGCTGTGCACTGATGATGCCGATGCAGCGCAATGGTTTACGGTGATGCGTCTTCACGGGATGGATAAGGACGCACATAACCGCTTTGCATCACCCCACACCGGGACATATGACATACGAGTAGCAGGATATAAATTCAATATGCCGGATATCGCCGCGGCAATCCTTAAACCTCAACTCGATGATATAGAAACTCATCATCAACGAAGGCGTGAGATATGGACGGCATATAACGAAGGCTTGCGGGATATCCCCGGTTTAAGCACGCCCCCGGTCGATAAGGAAGGATGCCGTCACGGGCTCCATGTATATTCCCTTTGTGTAGAACCCGGAGAGGCCGGGTTTAACCGCGATGACATGGCAAGCGGGTTGTTGGCGGAAAATATCGCTATCGGCGTTCATTACACACCGGTGCACCTGTTCAGTTTATATCGCGGATTGCTTGGAACCGAGCCCGGGATGTTCCCCGTAGCCGAGGAGTTCGGGAAGAACACGCTAAGCCTTCCGCTTACGCCTTATTTGAGTGACTCAGACGTGGGGGATGTAATAGATGCAATCAGGCGGTTAGCCGCGTATCTGCCCGGGGTGGAAGCGGCAAAGCATGGACAGTGAGAATGAAGTAACCGGGATGATTTGCATCAGAGGAGGCGGAAATGGCAACTGCCAAGAAAAAGCAGACGGCCGTAAAGGCTAAGAGGAAAACAAAAACCATGCCCAAAGCGGTGAAGAAGACATCCGTCAAGAAGGTTGTTAAAGGACCACCGAAGAAGAAGACCGCCGTAAAAGAGACAACCAGGAAGAAGGTTCAACCTAATAAGACAAGAATCAAGCCGAAGGTCCGGAAACTCAAAAGATATTCACCGAGGTCGCGTTATGCCACTTTCCGGGTAGGAGACAGGCTGGTATTCGAACGTATCCAGAACTGGGATAGCGACCAGATTATCGAGAATATCGTGGGTATCGTGGTTGAGAAGATCGACGAAAAGGGGCTTGGCTTGAAGTTCATCGAGGTCCAGTTTGACTTGAGGGACCTGATGCCGTTTCTCGAAGATGGGATAAGGCTCAGGCGTTTTGTAGTTAAATAGAGCATCGTAGAAACTGTATTCATGAGTTTAGGGAAATGGTATTTACTAATGCTACCTTGCATGGTACATTTTTAATTGGCAGGCTTCGTAGAGTATAGTCCTACGGTAGTAGAAATAGGAGATGATTTTATGAGGAAATTGCCGTTTTACACCCTCCCGATAGTGCTCCTCCTTATCTTTTGTCCGCCAGCTTTCGCAACCACGGTTGACGAAGTTATTTCCATGAGCGAAGCGGGAGTATCGACAGAGGTTATCCTCACCGTTTTAGACGCGACCGATTCAATCTTCATCCTATCAGCGGATGATGTGGTTGCGCTTGAAGAGGCTGGTGTGGATGACAAGATAATATTGGCAATGATCGGGGCAGTTGAGGATGAACCAGGGAAGACCGATATCGATAATTTCCACTACCTCCAGCTATCCGATGAGCAGTTCCAGCAGCTCTTCCTTAAGGATATGTCCCCTTCTGATGGGGGATCTAATCCAGGCCTCGATCGGGAACCCGAATATTATCGTTCTCCGATTTCAGCATACAGTCCAGCATATGTATCAACACCCACTTTCTCGACATACAGCAATAACAACTCCTACAGTGGAGCACCAAATTACGGGATAAAGGAATACAATCCCGGCTGGAGATATAGCGAATACAGCTACACCTACCCCGGTACTTACATGTATGATCGGAAATATTACCG
>CBDVBS010000353.1:0-4477 GCA_965372275.1 uncultured bacterium
TCCTTTAAACATGCGGCCTGTACGCCTTAAAAATGTGCCATTGGTAGCTGCTATCTTTCCGTCTTCGGAAAGTAGCTGCTAACCTGCCGGGAGCAATCCGGGTGCTGCACACTTCAGTATGGACAACCCGGGTGCCGTATACTGAAGTGTGGGGGTGCCGCACACTTCAGTGTGCGATTCTTGTAGCCCGGCAATCCTTTGCCGGGTTCCAGGGAAAGGATTCACGGACTACGTAATTTCAGTGAGCCATTGGTGCTTACAGGATAGTGATTCAATATGTCTGATGAAGTAACGAAAAATCCGGAAGACGGCAATGAGCCAATGACCCAGGAATCAAAGAATCCCCTGTGGAAGATCTGGTTATGGACTATTGGACGCATGGCTATCGTCTGGGGTTCGTTCACAGCGTTGTTTGCATCCACCACGGTATGTCCCTTTTGCGGTGGGCAGGGATGTCCCACAGGAGCGGGAATGTACGGCGGCATAGTGGCAATTGTGTACAGCCTGCTGAGGTTACGAAGGAAACCGAAGTCAAATGTTGACGAGCATACATCAGACAAAACTTGACGTGGCGAATTCCCCATTTGCTATAATTCCCCAATGCCGTACAATCCTGCCGAAATGATCTTTTGTGTTCCCAACCGGGAAGTCATCAAAGCCGGTATCGACGAGCCATTCCACCCCGATCCCCCCGGGCAAGCCATCGCCAAACTACTTGGTCTTGCATCGTTCCAGATGCGCGGTGCGGTCGAGGAAAACACCGACTGGCGTCAGTTGATCCCCTATGTCGTCAGTCGTCACGAGGGTAGGGTGCTTCTGCTCGAACGCCTTGCCACGCAGGGTGAGAGCCGTCTGCACAATCTACTCTCCATCGGCGCGGGAGGGCATATCAACCCCGCCGATTCGATGAACGGCGGACGTAATATCCTCGAAAATGGAATGTGGCGTGAAATGCACGAGGAGCTTGAATTCGACGTTAAACCCGAAACGAAGCTGGTTGGGATCATCAACTTCCATGGCGACCCGGTCGCGCGTGTGCATCTCGGATTCACCTATATCGCTGAATTCACAGTCGAACCGCGGATACGTGAAGTTGACAAGATGAAAGGTAAATTCGTCCCGCCTGATGAACTGCCGTCGTATTACAGCCGCATGGAAGGCTGGTCTAAGGTCCTAATCGACAATCTTGACTTTTAGCCGGTTCCCTTTTCATATAACCCGCCATTCCGACTTCATGTAACCCGGCATTCTGATGCCGGGAAATAAATCCTAATTCCGGGTGGCACCCGGAATTACGGCTTAAGGTAGCTGCTATCCTTCTGATCATCACCAATTCCCATCCGGTGGGAATTTGCTCAGGAATACGTCATATTCACCATTTGATGTATGCTCGTCAATTCCAGGGCCGGGGTCGAAGTCTGTAGTATCCTGGAAAAAGCCCGCAACATATGCATTGCCGTTTCCATCGATAGTGACTCCATAGCCCGCATCACCATAATCACCGCCCCATGTACACGCCCATTGGAAATCTCCGTTCGAATCGAACTTGCTCAGGAATATATCAGAAAAACCATATAGTGTATGCTCATCCACTCCAGGGCCGGGGTCGAAGTCAAAAGTGCCGGAGAACTTACCCGTAACATATGCATTGCCGCTTCCATAAGTAACGATGTCATAACCTTTATCCGCATTATTTCCACCCCAGGTACGAGCCCATTGGAAAACACCTGCGGAATCGAACTTGCTCAGGAAAATATCATAATCACCATTGGATGTATGTTCGTCGACTCCGGGGTTGGGGTCGAAGTCTACCGCTTCCTTAAAACAACCCGTAACATAAGCATTGCCGCTTTCATCGATGGCAACTCCATAGCCCCAATCAAAATCACTTCCACCCCAGGTGCAAACCCATTGGAAATCGCCGTTCGGATCAAACTTGCTCAGGAATATATCAGCTTGACCATTTGATGTATGCTCATCTAATCCGAACCCTGGATCAAAGTCAACAGTGTAGCGAAAGTTACCCGTAATATAAGTATTGCCGCTACCATCTGTGGCAACTCCATAGCCTATATCCTCAATAATTCCACCCCATGTGCGGGCCCATTGGAAAGTACCTGCGGGATTGAACTTGCTCAGGAAAATACGACCATCAACTTGGGCTGTATGCTCATCGACTCCGGGGCCGGGGTCGAAGTCAACAGTGTCCCAGAACGCGCCCGTAACATAAACATTGCCGCTTCCATCAATGGCGACTCCATAGCCGCTATCCTTGAAAATACTCCCGCCCCCCCAAGTACGGACCCATTGGAAATTGCCTGCTGGATCGAACTTGCTCAGGAATATATCCTCAACACCATAGGATGTATGCTTATCCTCTCCGGGGCCGGGGTTGAAGTCGACAATATGTTCGTACCCGCCAGTAACATATACATTGCCACTTCCGTCGATGGCGACTCCACGGCCAAAATCCCCAGAACTCCCTCCCCAGGTGCGGGCCCAGCCAATACTAATATGGAAACCGTGTTTGAAGTATGCGCAAATTGGTTTATCAGCAAGCACACTACCGTAACCGGTCGTATCCGATTCCACGGTGATGAGGATTTCGGCGTCACCGTTATTTGTAAGGTTCTCACCTGTGAAATCAAGTTCATAAGTGCTGAACCCCTCTCCCCCGCCGACCGGAGTTAAGGCAGATGTCAACGGTAGACCCGCCAATGATTCAGCGCAGACTTTGTTCGAACCGGCATCGAAGTGATCCCACACATTTATCAGCAGCTCTAATTCGCCGCCCGCCGAACCGGTGCTCTCCTGGTAATTCAGCGTATTTGTAACCTCGGTAACCTCTATATTCCATGCCTCCGGACGATTCGCCCCCGGGGGAAAATCATCCGGCACTTCTATAGGCGGTGCCCCCTGTGGAAACTTCCAGCAGGCATCAACGGCATAGTTGAATTCCGGTTCGCCGTTCAGGTCAATTGTATAGTGCCTGATATTCTTGGCTCCTGCTGAGAACACGCCTCGCTGACCAGGGGTCAGCACGGTCAACGGGTCATCCTTCCCCAGACCATCGGCGAAATACTTGTAGGCGTTAACGGTACAATTAAAATCAACTGTATCAGCGGGATTGCCGAACATCCCGTCGATGTAATTGAAAATAGTATTGCCATGCGGAAATTCGGCGGGATTCCACCAGCGTGTATAACCGTCGGCATTAAGCAGTCGGGTATCCCCGTCTCCCGCCATAACAATATCGGGATCATTGAAATCGGTAATCGAACCGTGAGTGAACATAATCCCGCATACATCGAAGCCGGTATAAACATCCTGATCCGGGAAAGGATGCCTCAGTCCTATATCAACATCTAATATATTCCCGTTGAAATGCGGCGGGCCTTCAATTGTCAGATAAACAAACGGCGGCGGCTCGAGGAATTTTAAAGCGTTGAGATGCAAATCGGCATCGCGTAGCGGTATAACTTCAACGGTCTCGGTTTCCGGTCGGCAAACGAAGGTGTAAAAGCTTAACAAGCTATGCCCACTGCCTTCCTTCACTCCAACCGTATATACACTTTCCCCAATCGCGGATTCCACCGGCGAGGCCGTATGCGAGCAGCCCGATAGCGTTATCATGCAGACAGCGGCAATCACCATTACCCACTTACTCAAGCACATAACGAGCCTCCATTTATTTAATAAGATTAATGCCCGGCACCTCACTTGCCATAAATAATTTTACCACATACCTGACTGCCGGGTAGCGAGTATCTGAGGGGTATTCCGTATCTTGCGGGTAGCGCGTATCTATAGAGAGCGCCAGCGAACGATGATACGCGCTCATTATAAGCTATTGAAAAAGAAATGATCGGTTGTAATACGGGACAGGCCTCAGTAGTGTTGTTCTTGAGCAACAAGTTCAGGCACTGTTCGGAAATTACGTTCTCCATTTCTAAAGGCCCGTCCCTGTTTGCTGAAGCGAACGATGATGCGCGCTCTTAGTAACATTTCAGCCATGGGAATTCTTATCCGTGTGCCTGAGATATCTCTATCCGTGTGCCACCATTACTGCCCGTCTTCGGGCATAACGGTGTTTCATACCATTACAACCCTCCGGGTGACACGCCCAGTCCGAGTCTTCGAGGAGGAGCGTGCCACCCGTAACCTGACTCGACATAGCTGATTGCGGGGGAGTAATTACTTGCGTTTAGCACGGGCAAGCTTCTGGAGTTTAATGGTAAATTCCCTTTCAAGGGGTCGCTTGCCCGTGGCACCCGGACGGAGGAGGCTATCTCATAAATTATCTCCCTTGGATCGCGGGCACCCTTGCCCGCATGAAACAGGAATCTTGATACGGGGACTGTCCCAAGTCTTCGCGGGACTGTCCCCGTTACTATGGATTTATTTTATGCAGGCGGGCAAGGGTGGGGCTGTTGAAAAAGCCGAAAAATAGGGACTGGCCTTTAGAAATGGAGAACGT
>CBDVBS010000354.1:0-4455 GCA_965372275.1 uncultured bacterium
GTTCGCGCGATATGTGCGTCTCACAATCGAGGAGTTCACCATCCCGATTGCCCTTTTCGGTCTGCTCGGCTTCCTGCTCGGTTTGAGATTCCGCCCCGGATGGCTGTTCCCGTTATGGCTCATATTAACGCTGCTCATATTCATACAGCCCCTGACATGGGCGGGCACCGGCAACGATCCCGGAGTAATAAATGAAATCCGGCTTGCCGGAGGTTTCATGGGTTTCCTGTATGCGGGCGGGGAGCGTTTGATCTGGTTCCTGATGGCGATGGTTCTCAGCATCATATGCATGCGCAACACATACGCGATAGTATTCGGCTCGGCATACCTGTTCTATTTCGGCGTCGTGAATTTCTTCCCGTCGGAAGACATACTCAACGCACCGCTCATCAATCTGCTTGTGGTGATGCCCCCGCTGGTTGTACCGCTTCATACATTATGGGCCTGCTTCGCCACGTTCTTCGTGACTGACCTTTACCGCTGGTTAAAGGGCTACAACACAAGGATGGCGGAAGTCGATCAGACCGACCCGGTGTTGAAAACCACGACGTTCCGCTTTATCACCTTAGGCGTGTTTCTGATCCTGACAATATTCACTGCATATGTAAATTATCCATACGGCGATAAATCGAAAAGCACTCTTTCATATAATTATGCGCGCAACGTGCTTGACTCCTGTGAACCATTCACGGTGTTAATGACGACGGGCGATGAGATATTCATCTTCTGGTACCTGCAGGAGGTCGAGGGATACAGGCCTGATGTTCAGGTGACGAACTGGATACACAACATCTATGACCTTGATGAACTTGGTGACGAGATGGACACCATGGCCCAGGTGATCGACCGTTTCATCAGGGACACAACACCCACCGGGTGGAAACTTGTAAGCACATATATCGTGCCGTCGTTCCTTGAGTACGAATCAATTAGAAACCGGCATGTCGTGATGGATGGCCTGATGTACCGCTTCGAGAACTTTCCGCCTTCAGGATACGTGGGTAACATGCTCTTAGGTAATCTGCCTTCCGATGACCGGATGAACATAGTTGATGAAATCCGCGATATCAAGCTTTACCCGGACGGCAAACCGCCCAACAGGGGATATTACTGGGGCGGGATTAATCCGCTTGTCGATTCCCCGGGATTTTCCGAGTATGAAAAGAGGCGCGTACATCTCGATCCGCAGGAAAATGAAATGCTTCACCGCTACCAGGATGCGCTACTTCACGCCGGGATCAACCGAATGCAGCACGGCAGGCATTTCGATGAATACGGGGAAGGGGAAATGGCCCGCAGGCAGTATGTCAGGGCATCGTCTCATTTCAGGTCGCTTGTAAGCCTCGATCCGGTTGATGTCATCGGGTGGCTCGAACTCGGCGAGACATACCTTCTTATGGGGTACGGGAAATTAGCGGTACAGTGCTTTGAGACCATACTCGTCAAGCCAAGGGCTGATGATGGTCTTAAGGCTGAAGCACATGGAGCTTTAGCGATGATGTATTTGCAACTGGAGCAGCTCGACCTTGCGAAGCACGAAGCCGAGCAGGCATATATACTTGACCCCATGAATCCAAGAGCGAAGTTCGTGAGAAATAAGTTGATGCATGATGACAACCCTGAGGAGGAAATGACAGGTAATGAGTAATATTCTGATAACCGGGGGAGCCGGATTCATCGCCTCTCATTTGGCTGAAAGATATTTATTGGATGGGCATAATGTTGTCATACTCGACAATCTCTCGACCGGGTGCAGGGAATACATACCCGAGGGTGCAACATTCAAGTTGATCGACATCAAGGATGAGTCAGCAACCATCGATGCGATTGTCGAAGCCACGCCGGATTTTATAAGCCATCATGCGGCACATGCGAATGTGCGCTCGTCGATTGAAGACCCGGTCAATGATGCGGCGGAAAATATAATGGGCGGGTTGAATGTACTGAAGGGCGCGCTCAAAGCTAATGTTAAGCGGATCATATTTGCATCCACCGGCGGTGCAATATATGGAAGCCCCTCGGCAGAATCCCTGCCGGTTCCTGAAACCCACCCGGTTTGTCCGGAATCACCTTACGCTGCGGCTAAACTCGCGATGGAGCACTATTTGCGCGTCATATGCGGATTGTCCGGAACGCCATATGTCATCCTGCGTTATTCAAATGTCTATGGCCCGCGCCAGGTTGCCAAGGGAGAAAGCGGTGTGGTGGCGATCTTCACTCAACGGTTCATTGAAGGGAAGAAACCGTTGATCTTCGGGAAGGGCACGCATACCAGGGATTACGTTTACATTAAAGATGTTGTTGAGGCTAATGTAGCCGCGTTATCGAAAGGAGATAACGGGACATTCAATATCGGCACTTCGGAGCGAACGGATGTCAACGAGATATTCCACAAGATAAAAGAACTGACGGGTTCACGTATCGACGCCGAGTATTCGGATGAAATACCAGGCGAGGTCGAGCATATAGCCCTCGATATCGGGAAAGCAAGTGAGGGCTTGGGATGGACGCCTAAGTATATGATCGACGACGGTCTTCCCAAGACCATCGAATATTACAAATCCTTATCCACGGCATCACGGGATGACTGAGCTGCGGGATATGACCGTGGATAAACACACTGAACAGCAGAGGAGCGCGTTGAAGTGGGGGAAGATCGGTATTATCCTGCTGCTTCTCGCGCTGATCCTTCTTCTTCGGCTGCCGTTTCACGCTCAATACCTGACGAAGTGGGATTCGTGCAACTTCGCTTTCGCGCTTGAACACTATAATATCGCCGATCATTCACCGCATCCACCGGGCTATCCCATCTACATTCTCACAGCGTACATCATTAATTTGGTCGTCAAGGATGCCAACCTCGCGTTTATTATCGAAGGAATACTGCTCTGCTGGGCTGCAGCGGCATGTATTTATCTGACGGGACGCATGCTCTTTGGTTTTACCGCCGGTTTATTCGCGGCACTGCTTTTCATTGTTTCGCCCGCATCATGGTATCTCAGTTCAGCAGCACTCTCCTACATGTCCGATGCGGCCCTGATATCGGTGGTTCTGTACCTGGCAATTCTGACCCATCGGTATCCTTCGCTCAGGTGGCCCCCGGTGGTAATGGCACTTTCGATGGGATTGGGAGCGGGCTTGCGGGTGCCGGGATTCATCATATGCATCCCGATATATCTTCTCCACCTCGTTGATGTAAGCTGGGTCAAGCGTATAGCATCGATAATCATCATACTCATCATCATAATCGGCGCATACGGTTGGGTGATCAACAAGACAGGCGGGTGGAAAGAGTATTCGGGCGTTATGAAAACAGAATCGGTGAAACACGAAAGCGCATTCGCCAAACTTCTGCATAATCCTTTAAGGGAGATCAAAAAGAATACGGGACAGATCCTGCTTTTCGTACTTCAGTCATTCGGATATATGGCCGTCCTGCTGCTGGTTCCTCTGCTGTTTCCGAGAACACTCTTCAGGCGGTTTACACGGGACAAGTTGTTCGTATGGTTAGCCCTGCTTGTACCGCTGTTGCTCTTCACATTTGTCTTTATCAACCTGAGTGCGATTATGCTTGTGCTCCTTCCGGTTTTGTGCCTTGTGATGATAAGGGGTATTGAGAAAGCCGCGTTGTTTCTTGCGAGGAAAACATCACGCAGCAGGAATGTTACGGCGATAAAACGTCTTTCCGAGTTGATCCTTTTCGCTTGCTTCTTCATTATAATTTTGGTTGTCGGGACCCATTACTTCTCTTACGAGGGCGAGAAGCAATCGCCGATGAAAGAATTCAATCTTTACAGGCTGTACTCCAACGACCTCTATGTTTCATCCCTTGTCGATACAGTGAGAAAGAATTATCCACCGGGCGAAACATGCCTGTTATTATCGATGGAGGCCAAGCACGCCGGGTATTACCTGAGGGATTATCCGGTGATATGGGATAAATATGCAGTCCGCCTTCCATCCCTTGCAGTACCGGAGATATTCAGCCTTTACAAGGGAAGGAGAGTAATGCTCCAATCGGATTGCAATGCCCTGGAGAATAACCTCATCTGCACCGTCCCTTTACCGAGCGGATGCCGTACACTCATATTCAGGGGGGATATCAAGATCCTGTACTTCCCGTTGGATACAAGCCTCGAAGCATATCCGGTTAGTGAAGATATAAGCCTGTGGGTTATCAGGAATATCCCGCCTGAATCCGGGATCATCGTGGACAGGATAGTAGGGCCCCGTGAGAACTATGAACTCCCCCCGATAACCTGGTCGGTGGGTCCATTATCATTGCTGGAACGTTGAGCCCAATCCAAATTAGTGAAATCCATGATTGTCCGCATAGATACTTGAGATACCGCTGTCTTGATGGCACGGTCTGTGAGTCTTCGAACTGACCGTGGGAACGTAAACTACTTATTAATCATTTTTAGCTATCTGATATCTTTTCTTCTTCCCCCCCCG
>CBDVBS010000355.1:0-4435 GCA_965372275.1 uncultured bacterium
TCCTAAACTTCTCCCCCCGTTTACGGGGGGATTAAGGGGGGTCTTATATAACGTTATATCTGAACTTCAAATAATTTTCAGAGTCTAAAGTCCTGAAACGACAGTTTTCGGGATATTATTATTATCAGGCGGATGCCGTAACGCGCGGTATGAGTAAGTTAGCGCAAATGTCAGGCGTCCCGCCTGAAAGATGGTATAATATTTTGTTGTGGTTTGGGAACATCCCTGCCGGGTGTGACCGGTTGGGTGTATCCGTATAGTTTCAAAGTGAGGCCCTTAAAGAGGAGGGAAAGAATTAGTTATGTGGGAAAAGTTCACACCATCAGCTAAGCGGATAATCAAGTACGCGCACGAAGAGGCGAAACATTTTCGTTCGGACGCGGTGGATACTGAGCATATCCTCTTAGGTTTAATTCGGGACAAGAACTCCGGAGCCATGAAAGCATTACAGGCAATGGAGGCTGATATAGAGCGTATCCAGAACGCAACAATCAAGTCAATTGAGCTTGAGCAGTTCGATGTGGATGCCCTGAATTTCAGCAGGGAAGCGAAGGAGGTCCTCGAGGCGGCCTTCCGCGAGGCACGCCGCCTTAAGAAGAACTCCATTGGAAGCGAGCATCTATTGCTCGGACTGCTGAAGGTTGAGAGCGGCAAGGCGTTCCGGATCCTCAACGATCACGAAATTACCTATCTGAAAGCCGCCAAGTTTATCGGGCAGAGTACCCGTGTCGGAACCAAGGGCCGCAGTAAGACCCCGACGCTTGATGAATTCGGGACCGACCTGACAAAGCTTGCAAAGGAAGGCAAGCTCGATCCCTGCATAGGTCGTGAAACCGAGATAAGGCGCATCATACAGATCCTCAGCAAGCGCACCAAGAATAACCCGGTGTTGATTGGCGACCCCGGTGTCGGCAAAACAGCAATAGTCGAGGGGCTCAGCCAGAGAGCGGTTGAAGGCAAGGTGCCGGGAGTCCTGCGCGAAGCGCGTGTGGTCAGTCTCGATCTTGCGGGCCTGGTGGCCGGCACGAAATTCCGCGGTGAATTCGAGGATCGTCTCAAGCGGGTGATGAAGGAGATCATCACTACGGATGAAACGATCATCCTGTTTATTGATGAGCTGCATACGGTCATCGGCGCGGGTGCCGCCGAGGGAGCCATCGACGCATCGAATATCCTCAAGCCGGCACTCTCACGCGGTGAACTCAGGTGCATTGGCGCGACGACGGCGAATGAATACAAGAAATATATCGAGCGAAACGGCGCGCTGGAACGAAGATTCCAGCCGGTTGACGTAAGCGAACCGACGCTTGAAGAGACCATAGATATCCTGAATGGATTACGTGAGCGTTACGAGGATTATCATAACGTGACCATTACCGATGAAGCGGTCAAAGCCGCGGCATATTTCTCGCAGCGTTTCATCTCGAACAGGTGCCTGCCCGACAAGGCAATCGATCTTGTGGATGAAGCCGCGAGCAAGGTCAGGATATACCAGTTCGAGGAAGAGGAATTGAAGAAAGCCGTGGGGATATCCTCGGTTGAACCGGCGGGGGCCGAAGCCAAGGCGCTTCCCGCTGATGTCGAGATACCCGCATTTTCCGGTGATGTAGATATCGAATCCGATTTCCGGGATGAATCGACCGGGACTGTGTTCTCACTTGATGAGAGGGTAGAGGACAGTGCAATCTCAGGACTCGAGGATGCCCCGGGGCGCTTGAAAAGACCGAACGTTGTTGAAGAGGATATCGCTGAGGTTGTGCACGCGTGGACAGGCATCCCGGTCAGCGCCATCGCCGAGGAAGAGACACAGAAGCTGCTGCGTACCGAGGAATATCTCGCCAAGCGTGTAATAGGCCAGGAAAGAGCCATCAAGGTGCTCGCCAAGGCGTTGCGACGCGCGCGTGTCGGCCTGAAGGACCCGATGCGTCCGACGGGCTCATTCCTCTTCGCGGGTCCGACCGGAGTCGGCAAGACGGAATTGGCGAAGACATTGGCCGAATTCCTTTTCGGCGACGAGAAGGCATTGATACGTTTCGATATGTCGGAATACATGGAGAAGCATTCGGTCAGCAGGCTGGTCGGTGCTCCCCCCGGATATGTGGGATTCGACGAAGGCGGTCAGCTTACGGAAGCTGTTAAGCGCAGGCCATACTCTGTTATCCTCATGGATGAAATCGAGAAGGCGCACTTCGAAGTATTCAACATCCTCCTCCAGGTGATGGAGGACGGTATCATCACCGACTCGCACGGACGCCGCGTCGATATGCGTAATACGATCCTAATCCTGACATCCAACCTCGGCACCTCATCCATCGGGGTCGATGAGCCTTTGGGCTTCCGGTCGAAGTCCGACGAGATGCTCTCGCCCGACCAGATTTACAAGCAGATGGAGCCGAAGGTGAAGGAAGCCATCAAGAAGGCGTTCCGTCCGGAGTTCCTCAACAGGCTCGATGAAACGCTCATCTTCCGCGCCCTGACCCGCCAGGACATGTTGAAGATAGCCGGGAAGTTCCTTGCGCGCGTGAATGAAAGCGCAAGCCATCACGAAATAGAGCTGAAATTCACCGATGCCCTGCTCGAATACCTTTCCAACGAAGGTTATTCCAAGACACAGGGAGCAAGGCCGTTGCGCAGGTTGATAATGAACAAGATCGAGGACCCGTTGAGCGAACATATCCTCAAGAAAGAATTCAACCCTGGTGATACTGTGTTTGTCGATTATAAGGATAAAGAGATAACTTTCGAATCTGAGTGACCTTTGTTATGAGATATAAGAGAGGCAAAGCCCGGGCGAGAGCCTGGGTTTTTTTCTAATAGTCAGAAAGCATATCATCGATGTACCACTTACGATGAAAATCGTTTTGATCATCCATTTGTTTCCCCAATACGCCTAATAATCCACCTGTCCAAACATCATATGCACGGCTGCCATCAGGTTTTGTTAGATGCTCGGGAAATGTGCGCACTGTATAGATCGGATTTTGCCAAGAATATTCCTTACCTATTTCCTGGAAGTAATCACCATCCATTTTGAATTTAGGTTTGCCTCTGAATGCAAGTATGACTTCTTTGAAGTTCTTATCAGATACTTCTTCGGCGAACTGCAAGAAAGCTCTAAAGACATCGGCGGGGGATTTGTCTGAAGAAACGGATTTGAGGTTATAAACTAGGACTGATGGATTCACATACCATGAATAATGCACTGAAACCTTAATGCCATTATTTCTGGGATCATCATTGATGACCCTATTCATCCTTGATTGAAGAAGAAAATAATTGGATGAGAATATAGCAACTAGTTGAATAGCTACAAGGTAATATATTACAATCGTGTTTTTTTCATTAATGTTTATAAACGCTCCCTTGCTCAGTGGCAATCTTCACAAGTAAGGCCGTAGTCCACGCAATCAGAACCAACGGGACAAAAGGGATGTCAATAATTAACTACAACAAATCATAGAATTCGACTACATCTTTAAATGCCTGCATTTCCGTGCTTGTAAGAGTATGGTCTGTCCGACGTTTGCTTCCTCTATATACGACAATAACTTTATCTGCTTCTGCTATTTTTCGGATTAATTGTTCCTTGTTAGTTAAATCAACCCATTCCGAGACTCCACCACCGATAAAATCATCAACTTCACTATATCGATCGAGGTAGATGTCATTATCGATACCATCTATTACAAAAGTTAACTGCTCCAAAAATATCCAATCATCTCGATGATAACCTGCTTCTAACACCAGCCAGTGATGACCGGAATCCATTTTAACCCCAATGTATGGATAACACATAAAGCTCCGCGAGTTAACATATCTGGGAGCGCTTTTCGGTTTATACCATGTAGTATGCACGGCCTCATCAGGTTCTTCCTTCATCTTACGGTCGAGCTCTGCAAGCCTGTGCGTTCTCCGGGCATCGTCAACTTGTGGAATCAGGCTTCTTACCTTGTTCTTCATCTCACTGATAGCATCACTAAAAGTCTTGTATTCCTTAAGTAATTCTGAGACAGCATTTCTAAAATTCTCATCACTGATGTAATTAAGATGATTATGGAAGAATAAGCATTTCTCGCTAATTTCAGCCGTTAGTGAGGCGCATAAATCGGCAAAGGATTTCAGGTCGGATGTGTCAATCCTGTAGAGATTGTTGTTCGTGGAATTTCCCCAAGAGTAGCCAATATATTCTCTATACACAGATTTCATATGAGACTCTGAAAATCTTCCACGGTCTTCTTTCAAGATATCTTCTAAAAGCGATAGTTCTTCGTCGGCAAGTTCTTGAAGAAGAGAATCGTATCGTGATTCGAGTTCCGTTTTGATTTCAGGTTTACCATAGTACTTGTCAAGAAGCTCACGTATCTGGTTCAAGTAGTCATTGTCTGGTTCTTGTCCCATATCAAGGAGAGCACGGGCCTCAATTTCAAATACGGTG
>CBDVBS010000356.1:0-4428 GCA_965372275.1 uncultured bacterium
AACCCAGAAATTCCTTTAAACATGCGGCCTGTATGCCTTAAAAATGTGCCATTGACAGCAGCTACCTTATGCTGTGATTCCGGGTGCCACCGCTACTACGCGTCCTCGCGGATAGCGGTGTCTTGCAACAAGCGCGCATCATCGGTCGCAGAGCGACCTATAGATACGCGCTACCCGTTGTCTCCGGGTGGCACGGTCTGCGCGAGTCTTCGAGTGCTGACCGTGGAAACGTAAACGGGACAGTATGCCGGGATTATCTATGAAGACCACGGTCAGCCCTCCCAAGGCGTCGGGCAGACCGTGCCATCAAGAATGGATAATTTATACAACGTTCCCGCAGGTCGGAGACCTGCGTTACCCGGAACCAATTTGACCCTGCACTCAATGAGCCATATAATCGGCTGAAAGCCTGTCGGGCTATAATTGTTTTAGATAAAGGATTAGACATGGTAAAGATAAAATTCATAGGCGGAGCACGCACGGTAACCGGTTCATGCTATATCGTTGAAGGACCGTCGGGAAACGTCATGGTTGACTGCGGTATGTTCCAGGGACCGAGGGAACTCACCGAACTCAACAGGAAACCCCGTGGATACATACCCGAGGAGATCGAACGTATGGTGCTCACGCATGCCCATATCGATCATAGTGGATTAATACCGCGCTTGAGCAGCCGGGGGTTCAGCGGAAAAATATTCACGCAATATGCAACTGCTGACCTCGCCGGGATAATGCTGCCCGATTCGGGTTACATCCAGGAGCAGGAGATTGAATGGGTTAATCGGAAACGATTGCGCCGGGGACAGAACCTCCAGAAACCGCTCTATACACAGAAGGATGCCGCGAACTGCCTGAATCAATTCGAGGGGATCCCATACGATGCGTGGAAAGATATCGGCGGCGGTTTCAGGATAAGGCTCAGGGACGCCGGGCATATTCTCGGCAGCGCAATCGTTGAGCTTGAAGTGCTCGATAACGGCGGATGGCGTCGAATCGTTTTCTCAGGCGACCTTGGGAATATTCATCCTCCAATATTGCGCGAACCATCCGTCGTCGAAGGCGGAGAGGTGGTCCTGTGCGAGACGACATACGGAGCGAGGCTGCACGAATCGGCTGATGAGAAGAAACAGATACTCAGGGATATCATAAATCAAGCGAATGACGACGGGGGGAAAGTGATCTTCCCGGCGTTCGCTATAGGTCGCACGCAGGAAATAATATACATCCTCAACGAACTTCTGAAAGAGGATGCCATCCCGAAGATTCCCGTTTACATCGACAGTCCCCTTGCGATATCCGCCACCGAGATATTCCGCTCGCATCCTGAATGTTACGACGAAAAGACCTTGGCGATTATTGAATCCGGTGAAGCCGTCCTTGATTTCCCGCATCTCCAGTTAACAAGGGAAGTTGCCCAAAGCCGTGCGATCAATGACAAGCCGGGCCCGGCGATCATTTTATCGGCAAGCGGCATGTGCGAAGCAGGGCGGATCAAGCATCACCTGAAGCACAACCTTTTCAGGCCGGAAGCGCATATCGTGTTTGCCGGATTCCAGGCTATAGGGACATTGGGCAGGCGGATACGTGACGGCGCGAAGCAGGTCAAGATTTTCGGCGAACGTATCACCATCAAGGCGCATATACATTCAGTCGGAGCATTCTCCGCGCACGCCGACAGGAATGGATTGGCGTCGTGGCTGAAGGCGATGAAGAATCCGCCGGAAGTTGTCTGCCTCGTACACGGAGAGGACAAGCAGATGACGTCGTTCGCGAAACATGTCCGTGAGCAGCTCGGGTTGAAGACATTTGTCCCTTCACGCGGGGATGAAATCGACCTCGACGCGCATCCCAAACCGGAGGGGCATCCCGAACCGTTGGCGGAACCGGTTGAGAACCTGGTGAATGAAATGGCATCGCTATATGAGGGGACTTCAGACTTATCCGACCACCTTGACCGTTTGGGGGATTTACTCGCCGCACGGATTGTTGAGATAGACAAACCCACCGAGGAAAAGCTGCGCGGTATATGCAAGTCTTTAGGGGAGAGTTCCAAAAGCGTAATTGAGATACTTGATTCTCTCGATATCCAGCCTGAAGATTGAAACAAATCCTATAAATCAACTCTTTCTTGCAACGACTTGGGTACCGTAGGTCTCTGACCTGCGGTATTTCGTGAGGGCGAGTGTAGGTCGGGAGACTTACACTACCCATTTCAAGTGTTGATTTGTGGGATTGGTATGAAACAAATATCTTCCCGTGAAGTCTATTCATGGGAGTTTTAAAAATGTTCTTTTCACTGCGAGGCTTATGGCTACTGGGAATCCCGTTCGGTGTGATGATGATATTCGCCGGGTTGAAGGTGCTGTGCACATCACGTGCTGAAGCCTATGACAAACGGTCGCTGGAAACCAACGTTGGCGCGGGATTCGGGCTAATCATTTTCGGAGCTATGCTTCTTATTGTATCGTGGCGTATTTGTGCCGGGATACTTTCACACCTTTAAATTTCCGATTCAACGCTAAGCTTACTTGTGCTCTCAGATTGTCCACTCCCTCACGGTCGTGGTTCGGATGGTTTGCTCCCTCATGGTATTGGTTCGGATGGTGTGCTCCCTCACGGTCGTGGTTCGGATGATGCGGAATCCATTTCCTTACAATTGGTTTTCGCTATTTCTTATCCGTGTGGCACCCTTCTGTCTTCAGAAGGGTGTTTCTGCGCTTAAAAGAAATGATCCCAATCCGGATGGCACGGTCTGACGAGTCTTCGAGTCTGACCGTGGGAATGCAAACGGGATAGGATGCGGATTATCTATTAAGACCACGGTCAGCCCTCGCAAGGCCTCGGGCAGACCGTGCCATCCATCAGTCATTATTTATGGGGCTTCCGACAGGTATCGTTCAATGAAGTATTGCTCATCCCGTGGGATATAATCAGACCCGTCCCAGGAGTAGAAAACCTTCGGACTTTTATCGGTCCAACCGCGTTCTTCAAGATATTCCCGGGTCAGGTGATGATCATCCCGCAGTACATGGCAGAAGCGGAGTCCGTCACCATAATATGCCCTGTACATCATCCCATGCTGTACGGCCCACTCGAATTTGCGATCGACATCGAGTATGAAAAGCAGCGTGCCTTCTTCGAATGAGGGTTGTATCTCAATCATCTCGTCATATGCCTGCTTTGCGATGACCGACAGACGAGGGATGGTGCGCACATTGGCGCTGACCAACGTGTTAGCAGCGAAATTGATGATAAACAGGCCTACAAAAATCCAGCCGATCTTCCGCCATGGGCTTGATTGCGGCAACGCCGCGGTGAAACCGATCACCATTGATGCAAGCATCGCGGAGAATCCGATCAGCGCAATGTTCATGTAGTAAGCGTAATTATGCCCCGCGAGCGGGAGTACCGGCAGCAGGCAGATCACGAACCAGGCGAGTCCCCATATGGTCATCCGCCGGGACCAGACCGGGAAACTTCGCCAGACACGTCGCAGCCAGATTATGAGCCCGATTATGAAAAGGCTGATTGAACCGACAAATATCATCCCCATCGGCGAATGCAGCATACCCCTCGCAATGTCGCTTGGGTAACCGCCTACAGCGGATTGGGTAACGGCATAGATTATCCCCCGTCCGATGAATGCCTGCACCACGAACGCCACGAAATTCGTTCCGAGCTTCACCGGATTCAATGTCAGGCTGTAGCCTTCACCCTCCCCGCCACCGGGTTGATATTGGAACATAAACCAGAAAGCCAAGTAAATCACGAGGATCATAAACAGTGCAATGATGATCTTCCCGCCGGATTTATTTACGCCGAAACGTGATTCCGTATCCCTGCTGATAAGATAGTTGGTGAGCAATATGATAAACGGAAATGTGACCGCCGTTTCTTTACATAGAAGCATGAGCATGAAGAGCAGGTTTATCCCAATCGCCCTGCCCATGCCGGGTTTGAGCTTCCAATTCAGGAAGACATTCATCCCCCAGAGGTAGAAGAACGCCGCGAATATCTCGTTCCCCGCCGAGAACCAGAACAGCGCCATCTGATGGGCGCCGTTCAACCCATACAAAACGGCGGCAAGGGTTGACAGGTCACGCCGGTTAGTAAGCAGATGCAAAAACCGATAGCAGAGGAAAATATTGACCGAGTGAATCAAAAGCGAGAGCAGATGAAACGGCACGGGGTTGAAGCCGAACAATTCCCGCATCACCCAGTAACGCAGTTGGAACGAGACAGGCCTGTACCATGGACGTTCACCGGCAGGTTCGGGTTTGAAGAACTCGGCGAATTCGGATGTATTATCGGCATCGACGAACAGTCCGGCAAAATCATCCTGACTGAAAAATGCATCGAGATGAGGAAGGTTGAATCCAACGAGTATGATAACGGCAACAACCAGTACCAATGATGCAAAACGCGGGG